>JANWKW010000150.1 GCA_025451135.1 Vulcanimicrobiia bacterium
GGAGAGGTGGACCTGCGAGGGGTTGGCGTCCCGGATCGGGGCGACCGAATCCCAAGCGATCATCGCCCGGGGAACCCGCCGATAGATGAACGGTGTGAAGCGCTTGCCGAACGACTTGAGCCCGAGCCGGCGCAGCAGGCCGGCCACGCCGACGTCGGCCGCGACCACCCGCAGGTGACCGCCGGTGATCGCGACCTCGATGTCGTTGATCCGGACGACCTTGCGTCCGTCTACGTCGACGATCTGTTTGTCGAGCAGATCGGCGACCAGGAAGAGGGCCTCGGCCTCCGGCGGAGCCGGTTCCTTCGGCGCGGCCGTCAGCGCGACCACGCCGCCGCGATCGACGTCGGCGATCGTGTCGATCGGCGCGAAGCGCAGGCCCTGGGTGGTCCGCAAGACCAAGCCGTCGATCTGCGGGAACGTGTCGTCGGGTTTGTTGACCAGGAAGTCGGTGATCTTGCCGATCGGCAGATCGTAGAGGGTGGCCTGGCGCCCGACCAGTTCGCTGATGAAGCCGTCCGTGAAGGCCATGTCCGCTCACCCCCTTTCCTCGAAAAAAATGCGCCGGTCCCCTCGCGAGGGCCGGCGCATAGAGAAAAGACGTTCGGGTCGCGTCCTACCTCATTCGCACCGAGCTTTGGCACCACGCGCCGTAGAGCCGCCGCCGGTCGTCCCGGTCGAGGCTCAGCCGCGTTAGACAACGCCTTGGATCGGCGGAGTCTGGTCTACCCGCTTGGCGTCTCTCGACGTTTCGGGGCAGCGGCCTGTGTATCGCGTGGACGCCTCACCTAGCGAGGTATCCTTATCCTTAGTATAGGCGCATCGGTCAAGCGGCGTTGAGGGCGCCGATCAGAAGGTGGGTCAGCAGGTTGGCCTCGATGCCGATCTGCGAGAGGACCCCGGTCCCGATCTGGGCCAGGATCTGGTTCTTGGTGAAGTCTGTGACCGTCTTTCCGATGTCCGCGTCCCGGATCTGGCTCTCGGCGACCGTCTCGTTGACGGCGGTCAGCGAGGCGTTGTTCGCGTCCTGGCCGAGCGCGACCGATTGCGCGCCGACGACCGAACGCACTTGCGAGAGCTTGTCGAGCGCGTCGTCGAGTTTCACCTCTGCCGACGATGCGGCGAGGAGATTGCTCGAATCCGTTCCGATCGGCGCGTTGAGGAAGTTGATCTGATCCGGAGCCAGTACGCTGATGTCGCTCACGCCGAGCGTGTTCGTCGAAAGATTCGGAAGCGAGATCGCGACGGCCGTGCCTTCCTGGCCGCCGTCGTTCACGTAGAGCGAGTGACCGGTACCCGCCGGCGTCGCGCCGGTCGTGACGAATGCGATGGACGCGCCGACGTCGGCCTGCGTGAAGTTCGGAACGTTGAACGTGAGAAGATTCAGTCCCGGATTTCCCGGAGCCGTGTACGCGGAACCGGCGAACGAACCCGAGTTGACCGGCACGGCCGAGAGGTCGACCATCTCGGGCGCGCCGCCAAGACTCGGATCGGTACTGTACGCGCTGAACTTCACGTACACGCCCGGCCCGACGGCCGCGCCGGAATCGGGGTCTACGGCGTTGGCGGCGTAACCGGTGACCTGGAACACGATGTATGCCGGGACGAACGCGCCCGGTCCCGGTTCGCCTGTGCCGGTCAGCGTGATCAACGGTCCCGGCGTTCCGAGTCCGTCGGCGCTCACCACGTAGTCGCTCGGCACGGGCCGCGTCGCGGATGCGGCGTCGACCGGCGACGACACCTGTTTGACGGAGTACGGCGTGGCCTGCGACGTGTCGAACGAACCGTCGAAGAGTTTGAGCCCGTTGAACGACGTGTTGCTCGAGATCTTGTTGACCTCGGCGAGCATCGTCTCGATCTCGGATTGGATGTTCTGCAGATCGCCGTTCGATTGCAGATCGGAACGCGATTCGACCACCAGCGAGCGCACGCGCTGGAGGATGTTCTGCACGGAGTTGAGCGCCGCATCGGCGACGTTGAGAAGATTGCCCGCCGTCTGCACGTTGGTCACGGATTGCTGGAGACCCGAGACTTTCGAGTGGATGGTTTCGGCGATGGCGAGACCGCTGGGGTCGTCGGCAGCACTTTGCACGCGAAGGCCGCTGGCCAACGCGCGCGTGTCACTCGACAAGTTATTTTGAGCGACGGACAAGTTCCGAAGAACCTGGCCGGTGCTCCCCAGCACATCCATGAGGTAGGTGGGCTTCCTCCTTGAAACGATCCCTACTTATATGGCCCATCGGCATTCGGGCCGGAAACATGAGGGATACCACCGGTAAAACGCCTGGTACATGGCGTCGAGAAAAGGGACGACCTCCTTCAGCTTGCGACGCTTCGCGTCCGAAGAACATGATGGAGGTTTGGTTGGCAACGCGCGCGCTCATCCGTTTGGTCGGGAGGACCGTCCAAGCGATCGGGATTTGTCTTGTGGCGGTCTCGGTCGCGGGGCTCACCGGATCCGGCTTGAGCCAAGCGAGCGGGTACTTGTCCGCGGCCGTCTCCAGGATTGCCGCTGCGCTGCCGCCCCCACCGTCCCCGTCGCCCACCGAGTCTCCCTCGCCGGCCCCCTCGCCTTCAGGCCGGCCGAGCCCGCCGCCGGCGCTCACCCGCAGCCGCGGCGGTCCGCTCGAGTTCAGCCTCAACGGGAGTCTCTCGCTCGGGGAGAACGGGACCACCAGCACGAGGACGGATGCGTTCGGCGCGCCGGTCGTCGACGCGACCAACCAAGCCAGTACCTCGGTCGGACTCTTCGCCGAGCTTCGCCGGCGCACGGCCAACTCGACCGCCGACGTCCGCATCCCGCTCGGCTTCACCTCGACCGGGACGCAGTTGGGGCTGGCGGTCGTGACCTTCTCGACCCCGCACTACGAACTGCAGTACGGGACGCAGAGCGTGAACCTGTTCGGCCAGGTGCCGTTGGGCCAGACGCTGCGCGGTTTCGCCCTGGTGCTGCCGCTCGATTCGGGCGACATGACGATCTTCGAGGGGCCGGCCTACGGGGTCGGAGAGGAGACGGTCCACATCCAAGGCATCCGGGCTCGACGCCTGTTCGGGCGCGATCTGTTCGAGCTGGGGCTCGTGCGCAACGCCGGAGGCTCCCTCACCGGAAGCGCGTCCACCCTGACGGTGGGCGTCGCTGCCAGTCACGGTCGCGCCGGCGTCGTCGGCGAAGTCGCGCTGCAGGAGCGAAACGCACCCGACGGACGGATCCACGGTATCGCGGGTCAGGTCCGATTCGACTACGGCGGCGTGGCGACGAGCTGGACCGCGACGGTCCGGCACACGCCGGAACGGTTTCTCGCCTACGGCAGCGGCGAGCTGTACGGCGACAACATGGTGGACCTGGGTTTTCGGACCTCGTCCGGCCGCGGAGGCAATCTGGCGGCCGACGTCGCGTACGAATCCTCGGTGCTGTTCGGCAGCGTCGCGAAGACCCGCCGCTCGTTCCTCTCGTACGGCGGCGCGGCCGGCCGGACCAACTACCAGCTCTCGTTCCAAGAAGCCCGGCAAGGCGGCGATCAAGCCGCGCTCTGGAACGGGACCGCCGCTCTGCAGATCGGCATTCCGATCGCGCGGGGCTTCGCGCTGGTCGGCGCGCAGCTCGGCCGCACGACGAACCAGGGCGGCTACGCGACCGGCTCGTCGTCGCTCGGCTTCCAGCTGCAGCGGCAATTCGGACCGTTCGCGGCCCAGTTCTCGGAGCAGGAGCAGCGCCAGAGCAACGCCGTGGTCGGCGTCTCGCGCCTGCGCACGACGACGTTCGGGACGACCCGTCAATGGGGGCGGACCGGCTTCGGATACAACTACGTCGTCACCCGCACGCTCTCGAGCGTCAGCGATGCGATCCAGCGATCCCCGCAGTTCACCCTCACGCGCCAGATCTCGCCGGCGCTCTCGGTCCAGACGACCTTCGGCACGCAGTCGCTCGACGATCGCCTCAATCCGCTCAACAGCGGGCGCTCGCGCATCTTCGCCATCTCGATCAACGCGCCGTTCGCCTACGGGAACGGCCTGGTCCAAGGACGCATCGATCCGAACCTCCCGGCGATCATCACCGGCCGGGTCCTCAACGACCTCGGCGACAACATCGCGGTCGCGGGGTTGGCCGCCGGCGGCGTATCCAATATCACCGTGGTCCTCGACGGCAAGGAGGCGCAGCGAACCGACTTGGACGGCAACTTCCAGTTCTCGTTCGTGAAGCCGGGGCAGCACCAACTGCGTCTCGAGACGGCCTCGTTGCCCCGCGGCTTGACCGCCGACCAGCCGGTGGTCACGCTCAACGTCGAAGGCGGCCAGAGCGCGCAGCTGTACTTCCGGGTGGGCAATTTCGGCGGCGTGACCGGACACGTCTTCGGCCGCGACTCCAACGGCGCGCAGATGCCGCTCTCGAACGTGCTGCTGCGGGTCGACGGCGGCGCGTATTCGCAGACGGACAACCAGGGATCGTACGGCTTCGGACGATTGAATCCGGGACCGCACGTCGTCAGCATCGTCGACACCTCCGTCCCGGCGTTCGCATCGTTCTCGAAAGACCAATCCCAGCAGCGCGTCTCGGTCCGCGACGGTCAGCTCTCCACGTTGGACTTCATCGCGCAGCCGCTCGGGTCCATCGCCGGGCACGTGCTCTACGCGCACAACTCGCTCGGATACACCGGCGGCGTCGCCAACGCGTACGTCGTGGCCGAGCCGGGCGAGCACGCGGCCATCACCAACGACGACGGCTCGTTCATCATCGACAATCTTCCGGCCGGCCCGTACGCGGTCTCGGTCGATCCGGAGACGATCCCGGACGGCGTCGCCGCCGAAGGCGACCCGCTCGCGATCACGCTGACGGGGACGGACAACTACAACGGCGCCGAGTTCCTGGTGGGCGAGAAGCAGAAGAGCGTCGTGTTCAGCTTCATGGGCGGCGGTGCGAGCGCCGCCACCCTGCACCGGGATGACGCTCGCTTGCCGCCTCTGGGGACGACGAGCGTCGCCTACGCAGCTCCGCCGAGCGTCAAGGACGCCGTGGTGACGGTCTTCGGCAAACCGGTCGTCCTCGCGTACGATGCGAAGCGGTCGGTCTGGCGCGGGACGATCGCGGTTCCTGCCGGGACGAAGGCCGGCACCTACGATGCGGTCGCGACCGCTACCGGCATCAGCGCGAGCGCGACCGCGCAGCTGACGGTCGATCCGAAGATGTCGATCGCGATCCTGCAATTGACGCCGCCGAACGTCGCGGTCGGCCAATATGCGGCCGTCCGCGCTCGCTTCCTCGTCGACGTGCGGGCGGGCGACAAGATCGAATGGTCGGACGGCACCGTGACGACGCTCGGTCGCCCGGTAGCAGGCCGAGTCTTTACATTCAGCTTGCGCATATCTTTACGGCCTCTATACGGTGTATTGCTAACGAGCCATGCTCGCTTGCCGATAAGATTGTTGTAAGACTTCACGCTTTGCCATGGATGGCACTTCGCGCATGGTGAAAGGACTATGAACGTGAAAAGACTCGTAGCGATCGCGGCACTCTTGTCGCTCGCACTCCCGGCGCTGCCTTCGGCGGCAGACACCGTCACCAAACCCGTCACCGTCAAGTGGAACACGCAAGCGGTCGCGACCCTGACGGTCGTCACCAACTACTCCGCCGCGGCGGCCCAGGGACTCGGCGCACCGTCGATCCTGGCGAACGTCAACGGCGGCGCGGGTGCGTGCTCGGCGACCGGCTCGGGCTCCGAGACC
>JANWKW010000151.1 GCA_025451135.1 Vulcanimicrobiia bacterium
GCCGAAGGCGAACGTCTCGCCGCGCGTTTGGAGTGCGGCTGTGCGTTCGTCAACGCGATCGTGGCGAGCGACCCGCGCGTCCCCTTCGGCGGCGTCAAGCGCAGCGGCTACGGCCGCGAACTCTCCGCCTTCGGCCTCCACGAGTTCGTCAACATCCAAACCGTCTGGCTCGGCTCGAGCGTCTAGCCTCGCGCGCAGTAGGCCGCGACTCGCTCGATGCCGGCGCGGACGGTCTCGATCGGCGCGACCCAGCTCAGGCGCAGCCAGCCCTCGAAACAGGCGCCGAACGCGCTGCCGGGGATGGTGACGACGTTCTCGTCCTCGACCAGGGCGATTGCCGCGTCGATCGACGAACGCCCCTCGGGCAGTCGTACGCAGGCGTAGAACGAACCGTCGACCGGCGCGAACCGCAGGCCGCTCGCGCGCAATGCGGCCACGACCGCCGCCCGGTGCTCCGCATACCAGGCGGCGTGTTCGCGAATGCCGTTCGGATCCGCGAAGATATGACGTGCGACGTGCTGCCCGAAGGTGTCCGCGCAGGAGACCGCCCAGGCGTGCGTCTTGATGGCCTGTTCGACGAAGTCCGAAGGCCCGGCGAACCAGCCGATCCGCAGGCCGGTCAGCGCGTTGCTCTTGCTCAGCGAGTTGGTCACGATCGTGTGCGGGTAGAGGCGCGCGAGTTCGCTCGCATCTTCGACGAAGGTCTGCTCGCGATAGATCTCGTCGTGGATCAGCCAGACGGGCTCCCCGCCGCGTCGTTCCAGCGCCGCGACCAAGGCGCGGGCGTCCGCATCGCGCAGCACGCGGGCGGTCGGATTGCACGGCGAGCAGATCACGATCGCGCGCGTGCTCTCGCGGATCGCCGCGACGATCCGCTCGGCGTCGAAAGCATAGTCGTCCTCCTCGCGCATCGCGACGGTCCGGACCGCGACGCCCTCGAGCATCGCCATCTTCACATATGACGGAAAGGCCGGCTCGACGACCAACAGTTCGTCCGTCGCGGGGTCGAGCAGCGTCTTGAGCACGGCGTACATCGCTTCTTGCGAACCCGTCGTCACGCAGACGTTCTCGGCACGATCCATCCCGGGATAGCCGTAGTGCTCGGCGATCGCCGCGCGCAGCTCGGCATCGCCCGCGTTGTGGCTATAGCGCAAACCGCTCGTCTTGACGTCGGCCATCGCCGCGTCGAGATACGCGGCGGTCGGCATCAGCGTCGGTTCGCCCAAGCCGAGATCGATCGAGTCGGGCCGCCGTTTCGCGGCGATCTGCCGGATCAGCGACCCGGGGATCTGGAGGACGCGCGGATTCACGCCTAGACCGAGACGCCGAAGTCGCGCAGGGCGTCGGTGAGCGAGGTCTTGCGGTCGGTCTGGGCGCTGCGTTCGCCGATGATCAGCGCGCAGGGCACCGCGTACTCGCCGGCCGGGAACCGTTTCGGGATCGTCCCGGGGATCACGACCGCGCGCGCCGGGATCCGGCCCTTGGTCGTGACCGGCGCCGCGCCGCGGACGTCGATGATCGGCGTCGAACCGGTCAGCACCACGCCTGCCCCGAGGACCGCTTCGCGTTCGACGCGGACGCCTTCGACCACGATGCAGCGCGAGCCGACGAACGCGTCGTCTTCGATGATGACGGGCGAGGCTTGCGCGGGCTCCAGCACGCCGCCGATACCGACGCCGCCCGAGAGGTGGACGCGCTTGCCGATCTGAGCGCACGAACCGACCGTGGCCCAGGTGTCGATCATGGTGCCTTCGTCGACGTAGGCGCCGATGTTCACGTAGCCCGGCATCAGGATGACGTTGCGCGCTAGGAACGAGCCGTACCGGGCGACGCCGGGCGGGACGCAGCGGACGCCGAGGGCCTCGTAATTCCGTTTGATCGGTAGCTTGTCGTAATAGGCCGGGGTGGCCCCCAGCGGATCGCCGATCCACTCGACGTCGCGCCGGCGGAAATACAGGAGGATCGCCTGCTTGACCCAGGCGTTCGTGGTCCAGGTGCCGTCCGGATTGGGGCCGGCGACCCGCAACGTCCCGGTATCGAGCGCCTCGATGACCTCGTCGATGACCCCGCCGTCCTGGCCCGCGACCCGCGACGGTGCCTCGACGAGTTCTCCGATGGCCCGAGCAAGCGCGTCCTCGTTCATGGCGCGGTCGTTTCGACGGGCCCGCGCGGGCGTCCGCCCGCCCCCGCTTCGACAACTGTCCCGATTGGGTAAGAAATGCAGGGTCGCCTGAGGAATGGGGTTGGTCCCCGAGCACTCAAGCCGTCTTTCATTTTCTCTACGAGGATTTTTCGTGCCGAATACCTCCGCCGACGAGCAGCGCATCAACGCCATCCGCTTCCTGAGCGTGGATGCGGTCGATAAGGCCAACTCGGGTCACCCGGGCCTTCCGCTCGGAGCCGCCGGAATGGCGTACGCGCTTTGGACGCGGCACCTGAAGTTCAATCCGAAAGATCCGGGCTGGTTCGATCGCGACCGCTTCGTGCTCTCCGCCGGACACGGGTCGGCGATGCTCTATTCCTTGCTCTATCTGACCGGCTACGATTTGGGGCTCGATCAGCTCGAAGCGTTTCGCCAGCTTGGGAGCAGGACGCCCGGGCACCCCGAGTTCGGTCACACGCCCGGCGTCGAAGCGACCACCGGTCCGCTCGGCCAAGGCTTCGCCAACGCCGTCGGCATGGCCGCGGCCGAAGCGCATCTGGCCGCGGTCTACAATAGTGGCGACCATCCGATCGTCGATCACTTCACGTATTGCCTCTGCGGCGACGGCGACCTGATGGAAGGTATCAGCCAAGAGGCGGCTTCGCTCGCCGGTCACTTGAAGCTCGGCAAGCTGATCGTCCTCTACGACGACAACCGCGTCTCGCTCGCGGGGCCGACCGACATCACGTTCTCCGACGACCACGTCGCGCGGTTCGACGCGGTCGGCTGGCACACGCAATTCG
Source organism: Vulcanimicrobiia bacterium (assembly GCA_025451135.1). Taxonomy (GTDB): domain Bacteria; phylum Vulcanimicrobiota; class Vulcanimicrobiia; order Vulcanimicrobiales; family Vulcanimicrobiaceae; genus JALYSX01. The sequence goes on from JANWKW010000151.1 coordinate 2,947, forward strand.
TCGATATCGGCCACGGCAACGACGCCGACGCGATCGACGAGGCGATCTCGATCGCGAAAAAGGTGACCGACCGGCCGTCGTTCATCGCGGTCCGCACCCACATCGGCTACGGCTCGCCCGAACAGGACTCGTTCAAGGCGCACGGCGAGCCGCTCGGCGCCGCCAATACGGCCAAGACGAAAGAGCGGCTGGGCTGGCCGCTCGAACCGGCGTTCTACGTGCCCGACGACGTCCTGGCGTTCTACCGCGAAGTCGGCGCCAAGGGCGCTGCCGCCGAGGACGCATGGAAGAGCGCGTTCGCGGCCTGGAAGAACGACAACGCCGACCTGGCCGCGCAGTTCGAGCGCATCGCCGACAAGCGGCTTCCGGCCGACCTGCCGTGGCCCGCGTTCGACGAGAAGACCGGCACGGTCGCCACCCGCGACGCCGGCGGCGCGACCATGAACGCCGTGGCGGCGGCCCTTCCGGAGCTGGTCGGCGGTTCGGCCGATCTGGACCCGTCGACCAAGACGTATCTCAAGGGCCAGGGCGATTTCCAGCCCGGATCGTACGCCGGCCGGAACGTCCACTTCGGCGTCCGCGAACATGCGATGGGGGCGATCGCCAACGGCATGGCCTATCACGGCGGCCTGCTGCCGTTCACCGCGACCTTCTTCAACTTCGCTGACTATATGAAGCCCGCCGTGCGGCTCGCCGCGCTCGCCAAGATCCACGCGCTCTTCATCTTCACCCACGATTCGGTCTTCCTCGGAGAGGACGGCCCGACGCACCAGCCGGTCGAGCAGCTCGCGATGCTGCGAGCGATGCCGAACCTGACCGTCATCCGTCCGGCCGACGCGATCGAGACGCGCGAGGCCTGGAAACTGATGGTCGCGCCGCACGACGGTCCGTACGCGCTCGTGCTCACGCGCCAGAAAGTCCCGTTCCTGGGCGAGCGTTCCGTGCCGATCGAGAAGGGCGCGTACGTGCTGGCCGATGCGGCCGGGACGCCCGACCTGATCCTGATCGCGACCGGCTCCGAAGTGGCGCTGGCGCTCGACGCAAAAAAGCTGCTCGACGCGAAAGGCGTCGCCACGCGGGTCGTCTCGATGCCGTGCATGAGCGCGTTCGCCGCTCAGCCCCAAGCGTATCGCGACCAGATCCTACCGCCGGCCGTGACGGCGCGCATCTCCGTCGAGGCGGCCGCGACGCTCGGCTGGTACCGCTGGGTCGGCGATCGCGGCATCGCATACGGCATCGACCATTTCGGGACGTCGGCACCGGCCGGCGATATCGCCAAGGAGTACGGCTTCACGGCCGATGCGATCGCGTCGCTCGCGACCTCCACATTCGCCTTCGCCACCACGTAGTCTAGGAGTCAAACATCCGTGAGTAATCAATTGCAGCAGCTGCTCGCCGACGGGCAGAGCGTGTGGCTCGACAACCTTCGCCGCAGCATGTTCGCCTCGGGCGAACTCCAGCGCCTGATCGATCAGGGACTGCGCGGGATGACCAGCAATCCGACCATCTTCGAGAAGGCCATCGGCGCGGGTGACGACTACGACGCCCAGCTCAAGTCGCTGCTCGGAACCGAGAAGGATCCCGACGCGCTGTTCTGGGACCTCGCGGTGCAGGACATCCAGAATGCGTGCGACCTGTTCCGCCCGGTCTTCGATGCGGCCGGCGGCAACGACGGCTTCGTGAGCCTCGAGGTCTCGCCGCTGCTCGCGCACGACACGGCCGGCACGATCGCGATGGCCAAGGAGCTGTGGAAGCGCGTCGGCCGTCCCAACCTGATGGTCAAGATCCCGGGCACCGACGAAGGCGTGCCGGCCATCGAAGAATGCATCTACGAAGGCATCAACATCAACGTCACGCTGATCTTCGCGGTCGACTACTACGAGAAGACCGCGCGCGCGTACGTCAACGGCATCAACCGCCGGCTGGCCGAGAACAAGCCGGTCGACCATATCCGTTCCGTCAACAGCGTCTTCGTCTCGCGCATCGATAGCGCCGTCGACAAGATCCTGAGCGACCGCATCAGCAAGGGCGAGAGCGCGCTCGAGCCGTTGCTCGGCAAGATCGGCATCGCCAACCTGAAGCTCACCTACCAGAAGTTCAAAGAGCTCTTCCGGGGCGAGGCCTTCGCCAAGGCCAAGGCGGCGGGCGCCGCCGTGCAGCGCCCGCTGTGGGCCAGCACCTCGACCAAGAATCCGGCGTATCCGGACCTGATGTACGTGGAGACGGTGATCGGCACCGACACGGTCAACACCATGCCGCCCAACACGCTCGCGGCGCTGCTCGACCACGGGACCGTCGTCGCCGATACGGTCGAGACCGACCTCGACGGCGCGCGCGCGACCGCCAAGGCGCTCCAGGACGCCGGCATCTCGCTCTACGACGTCACCCACAAGCTCCAGGTCGAGGGCGTCGCGTCGTTCTCGGATTCGTTCGCGGCCTTGCTCGGCGCGATCGTCTACAAGCAGAAGATGCTCTCCGGCGGCGACGAGCGCGTCGCGCTCTCGCTCGGGAAGACCGAGGGTCCGTTCGACGCCGCGCTCGAGGGGCTCGCGAAGAACGACTTCCTCACCCGGCTCTGGAACAAGGACGCGACCCTCTGGTCGAACGGCGCGGCCGACGCCGAGATCATCGCGCACGCGCTCGGCTGGCTCGACATCCCCGAGCACCTGACCGAAGCGATCCCCAATCTCAAGGCGTTCGCCGAGGACGTGAAAGCGTTCGATCACGCGGTCGTGCTCGGCATGGGCGGCTCGTCGCTCGCGCCGGACATCCTCAACGACACGTTCGGGCGCGTCGACGGGCACCCGCAGCTGCACGTCCTCGATTCGACCGACCCCGTCCAGATCGCCGAACTCGACGCGGCGATCGACGTCGCGAACACGCTCTTCATCGTCGCCTCCAAGAGCGGCACGACGACCGAGCCGAACGCCTACTACGCCTACTACCACGAGAAGGTCGTCAAGGCGATCGGTTCGGCCAACGCGGGCAAGCATTTCGTCGCGATCACCGATCCGGGCACGACGCTCGCGGCCGAAGCCAAGCAGAACGGCTTCCGCGCGTGCTTCGAGAACGACCCGAACATCGGCGGCCGCTATTCGGCGCTCTCGTATTTCGGCATGGTGCCGGCGGCGGTGGCGGGCTACGACGTGAGCCTGCTGCTCGACCGCGGTCTGGGCGCGATGACCGGCAACGCGAAGACGGCCGATCCGAAGGTCGCGCGCGGCGTGCGTTTCGGCGCCGCCATCGGCGGCGCGGCGATCGCCGGCTGCGACAAGCTCACCATCGTGACGCATCCGAAGGTCGCTGCATTCGGCGCGTGGGCGGAACAGCTCATCGCCGAATCGACCGGCAAGCTCGGCAAGGGCATCGTCCCGATCGAAGGCGAGCCGCTCCGCGCGCCGGGCGTCTACGGCGACGACCGCATCTTCGTCTACGTCGGTTCGACCGTCGCCGGCCAGGCCGACGCCGCGATCGACCAGAAGCTCTCGGCGCTCGAAGCGGCCGGCCATCCGATCGTCCGTCTGAAGCTCAACGACGCCTACGATGTCGGCGAGCAGTTCTACCTGTGGGAGAGCGCGACCGCCGCGGCCGGCTCGGTCATCGGGATCGACGCGTTCGACCAGCCCAACGTGCAGGAATCCAAGGACAACACCAAGTCGCTCCTCGCGGACTACGCCGCCAAAGGCACCATCGAAGAACCTGCAGCGAACGTCGACGGGCCGGCCTTCGACCTGACCTATCTCGCGGGCAGCGCGTCGCTCTCGACGAACGACGCCAACGCCGCGCTCGCCGGCCTGCTCGGCCAAGTGACGGCCGGCGACTACGTCGCGCTGACGGCCTACATCGCCCGCAACCCGAAGCACGAGGCCTTGCTGCGCGAACTGCGCGTCAAGATCCGCGACGCCAAGAAGGTCGCGACCACGGTCGGTTTCGGTCCGCGCTTCCTGCACTCGACCGGACAGCTGCATAAGGGCGGTCCGAACACGATCGTCGCGCTGCAGATCACGGCCGACGCGCCGGACGATCCGGCCATCCCCGGCTTCAACGTCGGGTTCCGCACGCTCGAGGCGGCGCAGGCCCTGGGCGACTTCCAGGCGCTCGACAAGCGCAGCCGCCGGGGCGCGCGCATCCACCTCAAAGGCGACGTCGAGCGCGGTCTGCGCGCGCTGATCGACGCCGTCGACGACGCACTGGCAGCAAAGGCATAACGCGGATGCAACTCGGAATGGTCGGACTCGGGAAGATGGGCGCGAACATGACCACGCGTCTGCAGCAAGGCGGCCATGGAGTGGTCGCCTTCGACCGCAGCGCGGACGCGGTCGCCGCGACCGTCAAGGAGAGCGGCGCGACCGGCGCGGCCTCGCTCGAGGAGATGGTCGGCAAGCTGACCGGGTCGCCCAAGGCGGTCTGGATCATGGTGCCGTCGGGCAAACCGACCGACGACACCATCGACGCGCTGTGCGCGCTGCTCGGCCCGGGCGACATCATCATCGACGGCGGCAACACCAACTACAAGGAAGGCCTGGCCGCCTACGATCGCTGCAAGGCCAAAGGCGTCTCGCTGGTCGACGCGGGGACGAGCGGCGGCGTGTGGGGCCTCAAAGAGGGCTACTGTCTGATGGTCGGCGGCGACGACGCGGCCGTCAAGGCGTGCGAACCGGTCTTCACCACGCTCGCTCCCGAGAAGGGCTACGCCCACGTCGGGCCGGCCGGCGCCGGTCACTTCTCCAAGATGGTCCACAACGGCGTCGAATACGGCATGCTGCAGGCCTACGGCGAAGGCTTCGAGATCCTCGAGAAGTCGCAATTCTCGTTCGACATGGAGCAGATCTCCGAGGTGTGGTGCCACGGCAGCGTCGTCCGTTCGTGGCTCCTCGAGCTCGCGGTGCTCGCATTCAAGGACGATCCGAAACTGGCCGATATCCGCGGCTACGTCGACGACACCGGCGAAGGCCGCTGGACGGTCCAGGCCGCGATCGACGAGAACGTGCCCGCACCGGTCATCACGCTCTCGCTGCTCGCGCGACTGGCCTCACGTCAGGACGAATCGTTCAGCGCCAAGGTCATCGCGGCGCTGCGCAACCAGTTCGGCGGTCATGCCGTGAAGAAGGAAGGCGCGTGACCGCTACCGCGACCGCCCCGAACCCGCTGCGCGAGGGGCTCGACACCCAGCGCATCAGCGATCCGTGCACGATCGTCTTCTTCGGCGCGAGCGGCGACCTGTTCAAGCGGATGCTGTTGCCTTCGATCTACGAGCTGCGCCAGCGCGGCACGCTGCCCACGAACTTCGCCCTGGTCGGGTTCGCGCGCAGCCAGTACGACGACGACGGTTTCCGCGCGTACTGCAAGGAGCAGCTCGACCAGTTCGCCTACGGCGCCAAACCCGACGGCGCGATGTGGGACGATTTCGCGAAATGCATCCGCTACGTCACCGCCGACTTCGGCGACACCTCGCACTTCGAAGCGCTCAAGCGGATCCTCGAGGAGAACGACCGCGACCTCAAGACCGGCGGCAATCGCCTGTTCTACCTCTCGACCCCGCCCTCGGTCTTCCCCGGCATCATCGACCAGCTGCAGAAAGCCGGCCTCGATCCGAAGAGCAATCCGAAGGGCTGGACCCGGATCGTCGTGGAGAAGCCGTTCGGCACCGATCTGGCATCGGCGCGCGCCCTCCAGACCGAGGTCGAGAAGGTCTTCGACGAAGGCCAGGTCTATCGCATCGACCACTACCTCGGCAAGGAGCCGGTCCAGGACATCATGGCCCTGCGCTTCGCCAACGTGATCTTCGAGCCGATCTGGAACCGTAACTACGTGCAGTCCGTCCAGATCACGGCCGCCGAGACGCTCGGCGTCGAGGGACGCGGCGGCTATTACGACAGCGCCGGCGCGCTGCGCGACATGATCCAGAACCACGTGATGAACCTGCTCGCGCTGGTCGCGATGGAACCGCCCGCGACCGCCGATGCCGATGCCATCCGCAACGAGAAGTTCAAGGTCTTCGCCTCGATCCAACCGCCGGCGCTGGCCGACGTGCCGAAGATGGCGGTGCGCGGGCAGTACGATGCCGGGCTGATCGACGGCAAGCCGGTGCCGTCGTACCGCACGGAGCCCGACGTCAATCCGAAGTCCGACACCGAGACGTACGCCGCCGTCAAGCTCTTCGTCGAGAACTGGCGCTGGGCCGGCGTGCCGTTCTACCTGCGCTCGGGCAAACGGCTGGCGCGCAAGGTCTCGGAGATCGCCGTCACTTTCAAGAACATCCCGCATCGTTTCTACGGCGAGAAGACCGACGAGATCGATCCGAACGTGCTGGTCATCAAGATCCAGCCCGACGAGGGCGTCTCGCTGCGCTTCGAGGCCAAGGTGCCGGGCCAGAAGAGCCACATCCGGACCGTCTCGATGGACTTCAACTACGGCACCGGCTTCGGCGTCCAGTCGCCGCCCGCGTACGAACGATTGATCGCCGACGCGATGCGCGGCGACCAGACGCTCTTCACGCGCTGGGACGCGGTCCAGCGCGCCTGGGAGATCGTGACGCCCATCCAGCAGTCCTGGCAGAACGCGACGCCGACGTTTCCCAACTACGGAGCGGGCAGCCAAGGGCCGCACGGTGCGACCCAGCTGTTCGACGATTGGCGCACGCTGTGAGCAGTCCGGCCCAAGCGGCCACCATGACCTTCGTGGTCTACGTGGACGACGCGAGCATCCTGGCCGAGGCCCGCGAACGCGCGGAAGCGCTGATCGCCAAGCACCCGGCGCGCCTGGTGATGGTCGATGCGTCGAGCCCGCACGGGACGCCCGAAGAGCTGCAGTCGACCACCCACGCGCAGATCGTGCCGGACGTGCCGACCGTGCTCTTCTGGGCCGGCAAGGAGAGCGTCCGCGATCCGAACTTCTTCGCCCTCAACGAGCTGGCCGACGTGCTGGTGCTCGATTCGTCGCGCGGCAGCGGCGACATCGAATCGCTCCGTCAGTTGATGGAGTACTTCTCGGCCGGCCGGCGGACCAAGGTCCAGGATCTGGCGTATCTGCGGCTCGCACCGTGGCAAGAGATGATCGCGATCTTCTTCGACGACGCCGAACTGGCCGAAGACCTCGGCAAGATCGCATCGGTCGAGATCACCGCCGGATCGCCGGCCGAACAGTACTATCTGCTCGGGTGGCTGGCGAGCCGGCTGAATTGGACGCCGGAGAGCGTGCAGGTCGCACTGCACGCCAAAGGCAAGCCCCGCCGCGTCTATGAGATCGCGCTCTCGTCCGGGAGCTCGACCTATCGCGCCAAGCTCGAAGAGCCGACCGGGCCGGTCGTCTGTCTGACGGTCGAAGGCGCCCACGCGCGCGACCAGCATTGCGAAACGCTGCACGACGTGGCCGTCGTCGCGCTCGTCGAACAGGCGATCCTGCGACCGGGCACGTCCGACGTCTATCGCGCCACGCTGGATGCGGCGCGCGCCTTCCTCGAACACTCCGTCGCCTAAAGGGATCGACCATGAGCGAGCGACATCTCGGCCGCCTCGACGTCTATCCGAACGCCGGCGCATTGGCGGCCGGCCTCGCCGACCTCTTCTGCAACGTGGCGGAGACCGCGCAGACGGAGCGCGGCGCGTTCTACGTCGCGCTGGCCGGCGGCACCACCCCGACGGCCGCCTACAAACTGCTCGCCAGCGACGCGTACAGCGAACGCATCTCGTGGGGCGACGTGTACGTCTACTTCGGCGACGAACGCTGCGTCCGCCCCGACGATCCGCTCTCCAACTACAAGAACGCGTACGACGCCCTGCTCTCGCACGTCCCGATCCCGGCCGGCAACGTCCATCGCATGCAGGGCGAGATCGATCCGGCGCAGGCCGCGACCGCATACGCCCAGATCCTGCGCGAGGACCTGGGCGAGTATCTGCGCTTCGATCTCCTGATGCTGGGCCTGGGCAAGGACGGCCACACCGCCTCGCTCTTCCCCGGCACCGATCCGCTGACCGACAACGACCGGCTGGTGCGTGCCACCTACTCGAAGGCGACCCAGACGAACCGCATCTCGATCACGCCGAAGGTCATCAACAGCGCGCGCGTGATCGCGATCGCGACGGAAGGCCCGGACAAGGCCGCCGCCCTCGGCATCGCCCGCCAGGGCCCCTACGATCCGACCGCCTGCCCCGCCCAGATCGTCGACCCGCCCGCCTCGAGCGACTTCATCTGGCTGGTCGACGAACTCGCCGCCGGCATGCTCACGAAGCGATAGCGGCCGCACGGCGAGGTCCGCACGTTGCGACGAGAAAGGCACCGCGTTGGCGGTGCCTTTCTCGTTCATGTGGCGACGGGGCGTTTGGTGTTCCAGCGTTCGAGGGAACGGGCGTAGAGGACCGCGCTGCGTTCGGCGAGCTTTCGCTCCGAACGCCTCATCATGCGGGCTTTCGCGTAGTGCATTGCCGTCATGGTGCCGTCGCGCCTCCTATCGTCGTTATCGTAACGTTATTCTGGGTCAAGATGTCACCGGTGACGCGCGACAATTCTACCACGGCCTTGTTGAGATCCGTCTGAGCCTGCAGTTCGCGACCCCGCGCCTGCTGGAGCTCGACCTGACGTTGCAGGACCAGGTACGTGGTCGAGACGCCGTTGTGGAACTTGCGGTTCTCGCTCGCGTAGACTTGCTCGGCGGTCTGGCGCGCGACCCGGGCGGCGTTGAGCCGCGCGATCGCGGTCGCGTACAACTGCACCGCGTTGCGCGACTCGGTCTGGATGCGCTGGTAGACGCCGGTGGTCTGGAGCGCGGCGATGCGCTGGCGTTCGGCCGCGATCGCCATCTGTGCCTTCGCGGCGTGGTTGCCGAGCGGCGTGCTGAACACCAGACCGAGGTTGTAGGTGGGGAACTTGCCGTCGAGCGTGTTGGTCGCGGATTGACCGAGGCCGCCTTGCAGGTACGACGGCACCGCCGGCGCCGGTCCGCCGAGCGGATTGACGTTGCCCGGGATCAGGTTGCCGGCGAAGCCGTTGCTCTGGTAGCCGGCCTGCAGGTTGAGCTTCGGACGGGCTTGATCTTTGGCGAAGGCCGCGTCGACGTCGGCCTGCTTTTGCAGGTCGGCGATCTGACGGATCTCGGGGCGGCCTTTGAGGGCGCTTGCGATCACCGCATCGAGCGACGGCGCGGGCGGCAGGCTCAGCACCGAGGAGGTCGGGACGAGATTGGCGCGCCAGATCGGATCGGCTGGGTCGTTGACGATGAGGCCCTTGAGGGCGTTCTGGAGCGACGCGACGTTCTGCAGCGCCGAGTAGACGTTGTCTTCGAAGGTCGCGACCTGGCCCGACGATTCGACCGCGTCGATGTCCGCGGCCGCGCCGGCCTTGGCCAGCCGCGCGGTCGAGCCCTGTTGGGCGATCGCTTCTTTGAGCGCGTCCTCCTGGATCGCGACCGAGCGCCACGCCGCGACCAGATCCCAGTACGCA
>JANWKW010000152.1 GCA_025451135.1 Vulcanimicrobiia bacterium
CCGAGATAATCACCGCGCCGTTCCTTCTGGATGACCGTCTGATAGATTTTTCCGGTCGTCCAATTCGAGTTGCGGGTGGTGACGGTATTCGTGAAGCGCTCGTAGTGCCCGAGATCGAGGTCGGTCTCCGCGCCGTCTTCCGTGACGAAGCACTCGCCGTGCTGATACGGGTTCATGGTGCCGGCGTCGACGTTGATGTACGGGTCGAGTTTTTGGATCGACACGGATATGCCGCGCGACCGCAACAATCGTCCGAGCGAGGCCGCGGTGATGCCCTTTCCGAGTGAGCTCACGACGCCGCCGGTGAAGAAAATAAACTTCGCCATCTCGGGAAGTTCGTATTCCGGCCTGGGCGGGCGGTTCCCTACGAGGCGACCTTCACGTACCGGGGCGAGCCGGCATAATCCGACCGGGCCTCGACCCGGGCCATCGGGAAGGCCGCCCGCGCCAGCGCTTCCAGACCGCTCATAGTGGGCGGCGCCGCCTCCAGGAGCAACAGGCCGCCCGGCCGCATCAGCCTGGGAGCCGCGGTCAGCAGGCGCCGGTAGTGGTTGAGACCGTCCGGGCCGCCGTCGAGGGCTTGGTGGGGCTCGAACCCGACCGGGTGGGGCGCGACCGGCACGTCGCGGCTCGGGATATAGGGCAGGTTCGCGACCAGCACGTCGTAGCGGCGGTCGTTGACCGGGTCGGCCAAGTCGCCGACGTAGAACTTGCAGCGGGCGTGCACGTTGAGCCGGCGGGCGTTGTGCTCGGCCACCTTGATGGCGGCCGGCGACGCATCGGTTCCGGCGACGGCGGCGTTGGGCACTTCGGCCGCGATCGAGCAGCCGATGGCCCCGGAGCCGACGCCGACGTCGAGCACGGTCAGCAGCGCCTTGGGAAGATCCGGATCGACGCGTCCGCGCAAGAACGCGACCGCTTCGTCGACCAGATGCTCGGTCTCGGGACGCGGGATCAGCACCCGATCGTTGACCGTGAACTCCCGTCCGTAGAACCACGCCGATCCGAGGATATATGCGATCGGCGTGCCGAGGGCGCGCCGATCGATCAAACTCTGGTACTTCTCGACCTGCGGCCGGTTCAAGAACCCTTCCGCATTGGCGACCAGCCATTCGCGATCGCGTCCCAGCGCGTGCGCCAGCAAGATCTGCGCGTCCGCGCGCGCGGAATCGCTGGACTTCGCGAGGGCGATGACGCCGCGCGCGAGGATGGCGGCCAGCGTTTGCGGTTTGTACGGGGGGGCGGAGTTCACGAGTCGGCGCCTTCGCCCGCGAGGAGACGAGCCCTCTCGTCCTTGAGCAGTTCGTCGACGAGGTCGCCGATGTCGCCGTCCATGATGCCGCGCAGATTGCCGAAGCTCTGGTTGATGCGGTGATCGGTGACGCGATCCTGCGGGAAGTTGTAGGTGCGGATCTTCTCGGAGCGATCGCCGCTGCCGACCTGGCTGCGCCGCAGCGAGCCTTTGGCCTCGGCCTGTTCGCGTTCGCGCTTCTCGTAGAGCATCGAACGCAGCATCGTCATCGCGCGCGCCCGGTTCTGCATCTGCGAGCGTTCTTGCTGGGACGCCACGATAAGACCCGACGGGATGTGGGTGATGCGGATGGCCGATTCGGTCTTATTGACGTACTGGCCGCCCGCGCCGCTGGCCTTGTACGTGTCGATCTGGAGGTCCGTGTTCTTGATCTCGATGTCGACGTTCTCTTCGACCTCGGGCAGCACGGCGACGGTCGCGGTGCTGGTGTGGATGCGGCCCTGGGCCTCGGTCGCCGGCACGCGCTGGACGCGGTGCACGCCCGACTCGTGCTTGAACGAGCGGTACGGCGAGTTGCCGCGGATCCCGAAGACGATCTCCTTGTAGCCGCCGGCATCGCTCTCGGACTCCGAGATGAGTTCGACCTTCATGCCCCGGCGCTCGGCGTAGCGCATGTACATGCGCGCGAGGTCGCCGGCGAAGATGGCGGCTTCGTCGCCGCCCGCCCCGGCACGCACCTCGACGAACAGGTCCTTCTCGTCGTCGGGATCCTTGGGGATCATCAGGATCTGGAGTTCGGCCTCGAGCGCCTCGCCGCGCGCGCGCAGGTCCTTGGCCTCTTCTTCGGCCAGTTCGCGCATCTCGGGGTCGGTCTCGCTCGCGAGCAGGGCGGCGTTGTCGCGCTGCTCCGCTTCGACCTTGCGGAACTCGCGATAGACCCGCACCGTCTCGTCCATCGACGAGCGCTCGTTGACCAGCGAGGTAGAGCGAGCTTGGTCGAACCCGCCGGCCGGATTGGCCAGCTCGCGTTCGATCTCGTCGAACCGTCGTGCGATCGTCTCTAATCGATCGGCGAATGTCGTCATCGTGTGGGCTCCGTCGGCGCTGTTGACATAAGAAGAGACGGGCCGCGCAGTGCGACCCGTCTCTCGGATACGTTCGAGCGGCTAGGCTTCCGCGGAGGTCTTCGACTCTTTGGCGGCCTTGCGAGCGGCGGCTTCTTCTTGCTTCTGCTTGGCAAGGATGGCGCGCTGGTTGAACTTGTCGACGCGGCCGGCGGTATCGATCAGCTTCTGCTGACCGGTGAAGAGCGGATTGCACGCCGAACAGATCTCGACCGAGATCGATTTGAGGGTCGAACCGGTCGTAAAGGTGCTGCCGCACGCGCAATGCACGTTGGCTTCGGGGTACCAGGTGGGGTGGATCTTGTCTTTCACAGCCATACGATTATACCAGCCTTGGCAAGAGGGCCCCGCCTGCGACCTAAGTGGCACGGCCAGACCCCTAGGGCTGCTGCGCGAAGAAGGCCGTAGCCCAAAACACGAGGGTGATCAGGGAGAGCACGACGAGCATCATCGCGAACTCCACCCGAACGACCCCGGCAACGTCGCGCTTGCGGTAGAACGACCTATACAACAGCCGATGAGGGCCGCAATTCGCACGAGCCACAGCTCAAGAGCGAGCCGGTCATCCGATCCACGTTCTAAGGCTTCCTCGGCGGAGCATACGCGCAGCGCTCGGCTCGTGCGGCCGCGGCCAGCGATCGGTCGACGGTGGCGAGGGGAACCTGTGCCTGAATTGCCAGCGCGAGATATGCCGCATCGTAGCCCGTCAAACCGCGCGTTCGCGCGAGCGCCAGGACCGTATGCGGATCGGGAGCCTCGACCGTGATGGGCAGGGCGAGGATCTCTGCAAGAGAGATCCCGCTCGAGGTCTCGTCGATTCTGCCGCGGCGCTCGGCATTAAGCAGCGCATGGACCACCTCGGTGATGAAGTTCGATGGCGCGTACCCTCCATCCCGAGCGAGAACCTCGATGGCCGCGTCGGCATCACCAGACGATTCGTCGTCGAGAACCCAAGACACGACGGTCGAGGCGTCGACGACGATCATCGGCGTCCCTCGTCGATCAGCTCGCGAGCCGCAATTCTCGGCCCTTTTAGTCGAGAACGAAGCGCGCGTAATCGGTCTATCGCGATCTGCCCACGCGTCTTGCGATCGCTATCGATCGGCGCCAGCTCCGCGACCGGTTCGCCGTTCCGCGTGATGACGATCGTCTTGCCGCTAAACGCTTCGTCGACAAGCGCCGAGAAATGCGTCTTCGCCTCAAAAATCCCGACCGATCTCATGTAACTAGTCTAGCAGACTAGTTACATGCCTGCAAGCCTGCCGGACGGTCGATTGGTGCAACGATGACGCATGCCTATCCGTTACGTCCAGGAACATGAAAACGATGAAGGTCCAGTCCTACCTGGTGCTCCTAGCCCTCGTCGGGCTGTGCGGAGCGACTCCGCGACTCGACGGCGCGACCATCTCCAACTCCGGGTCGACGAATGCGTCGGGCTGGACGATTGTGCTACGGTCGAATGCGGCGGGCTCGTTGTCGGTTCCGAGCCGCCCCGCGCACGCGTTCGCGGTGCCGCGGGCGCTGGCGGCGTCGTTCTTCCGCGACCTGGCAGCCGCCAAGGCCGCCGGCCTTCCGAACGTCCAGACGTGCATGAAGTCCGCCTCGTTCGGCAGCGCCACCATCGCCCGCTGGCACGGCTGGCGATCGCCCGATTTCGGTTGTCCGCAGCATAGCTCGCTCGGCGCGGCCCTGGCAGACGAGGTCACCCAGATCGAGCGCCTAGCAGGCGTTCCTGAGCTCGATCCCAGACGTCGAGTTTACCGGGTTCCGTCCGGTCCACGAAGGACAGAACCCACCCAAACACCAAGGCAGGGGCCGTGAAGCACCGATCGTTATTCGTCGCCGGCGCGCTTGCGTCGGCCGCCCTGGCCCTTGCCGTTCTGACCCCGTCGTTCGGCGCGACGCCGGCCGCAGCCGCGACCGCGCCGCCGACCCCGCCGCCGCTCCCGGCCGTCACCGCGACGCCCGCCGGGGCGCCGTCGTCCGCGCCGCTCTCGCTGCCGACCCTCACGCCGATCGGTTCGCCCAACCCGGGGCCGACCGCGACGCCGGCGCCGCGCCCGGGCGTGCGCAAGGGCATCGAGGGCGTGTGGGAAGTGCAGATCCAGCGCGGCGCGGCGACCGAGTACGATCACTTCCAGCTCAAGCAGGACGAGAACGCCTTGACCGGCTTCTATCTGAACACCGATAAGAAGAAGTTCCCGCTCGCAGGTTCCCTCGACGGCAAGACCGTCCGCATCGTGGTGACGTTCGCCGACGGCACGACCGCGATCTTTTCGGCGCAGTTGGACGGCACGACCGACATGCTCGGCCTGATGACGACGCCGAAAGAGAGCACGCCGTTCACGGCGGCCTATCGTCCGAAAGAGAGCTTCTTCGACAACATCAATCCGGCACCGGGCGGCATGGGCGGCCCGGGCGGAGGCAGAGGCCCCGGCTAGTTCGCCGCTGCGCGCTCCGCGAGGCGGCGCTCGACGTAGGGCAGCAGTCCGCCGGTGTCGATGAGCGCCTGCATGAAGGGCGGGAACGCCGCCGCCTGATACTGCGTCCCCTTGGTGAGGTTGCGCACGATGCCCGTCGCGGGCTCGACCTCGATCTCGTCGCCGGCCGCGATGCCGGCGACCGCCTCGGGCGATTCGAAGATCGGCAGCCCGATATTGAGCGCGTTGCGATAGAAGATCCGCGCGAACGAGCTCGCGATCACCGCCGCCGTGCCCGACCCCTTGATCGCGATCGGCGCGACCTCGCGGCTCGAGCCGCATCCGAGGTTCGAGTCCGCCACGATGATGTCGCCCGGCTTCATCCGGGCCGTGTAGTCCGCATCGATCCCTTCGAGCGCGTGTTTGCCGAGCTCGGCCGGATCGACGATGTTGCAGTACTTGCCCGGGATGATCACGTCGGTGTCGACGTTCTTGCCGTAGGTGTGCGCGTGGCCGCGCAAGACATTCGATGCCATGATCTTCTTCTTAAGCGTGCGCGAGCGCGACGACGCGCGGGTCGGTGATCTTGCCGGTCAGGGCCGAGGCGGCGCAGGTCGCGGGCGAGGCCAAGTAGACCTCGGCCGTCGGCGAGCCCATCCGGCCGACGTAGTTGCGGTTGGTCGTCGAGAGACAGCGTTCGCCCTCGCCGAGCGTGCCCATGTGGCCGCCGAAACAGGCGCCACAGCCGGGCGTGTTGACCACGCAGCCGGCCTGCGCGAGCGTCGTGAGGATGCCCTCGGTCGCGGCCTGCATCCAGACCTTTTGCGAGCCCGGATTGACGATCACGCGCAGACGCGACGCGATCTTCTTGCCGTCGAGGATCTTGGCGACCTCGCGCAGATCCTCGATGTAGCCGTTGGTGCACGAGCCGATGAAGACCTGATCGAGCCAGATATCGTCGCGGGTGACGTCGGAGATGCCGTGGACGTTGTCGGGGGTGTGCGGACAGGCGACCTGCGGCTCGAGCGAGCCGACGTCGATGCGCACGATGCGTTCGTAGACGGCATCCGGATCGGCGCTCTCGACGACGAACGGGCGGTCCGTCCGTTCCTTGACGAACGCGATCGCTTTGGCGTCGGCGTGGAAGATGCCGTTCTTGGCGCCGGCCTCGATCGCCATGTTGGCCATCGTGATGCGGCCGGTGATCGAGAGCGCGTCGACCGTCGAACCGTGGTACTCGATCGCGCGATAGGTCGCGCCGTCGATACCGAGCGTGCCGACCGTCTTGAGCATCACGTCCTTGGCGAAGACCATGTCGCCGAGCGGGCCGTCGTAGACGATCTTGATGCTCGACGGGACCTTGATCCAGACCTCGCCCAGCACGAAGGCGGCCGCGATGTCGGTCGAGCCCATCCCGGTCGCGAACGCCCCCAGGGCGCCGTAGGTGCAGGTGTGGGAATCGCCGCCGACGATCAGCTCGCCCGGCGCGACCAGGCCTTCCTCGGGCAGGACGACGTGCTCGATGCCGCCGCGGCCGACGTCGAAGAAATGCTCGATCTCTTGCTCGACGGCGAAGTCTTTCATCAGCTTGGCGATCTTGGCGGACTGCGGGTCCTTGGCCGGGACGAAATGGTCCTCGACCAGCGCGATCTTCGACTTGTCGAAGACGCGGTCGGCGCCCTTGATCTGCTTCATGACCCCGATAGCGACCGCCGCCGAGAGCTCGTTGGCGAGGACCAGGTCGACGTTGGCATTGATGATTTGGCCCGGCTCGACGCGGTCGAGGCCTGCGTGGCGGGCGAGGATCTTCTCGGTGAGGGTCATTCCCATGATGCGACAAGTTACGCGGCGAACGAACAGAGTCATGCAAGACCGCTCCTTCGGCTTCGCCACCCGGGCCATCCACGCCGGCACCCCGCCGGACCCGGTCACCGGTTCGCGCGTGATGCCGATCTACCAGACCGCCTCGTTCGTCTTCGGCTCGACCGAGCAGGCGGCCGAACTGTTCCAGCTGCGCTCCTACGGCCACATCTATAGCCGCATCAGCAATCCCACGGTGGCGGCGTTCGAGGAACGGATGGCCTCGCTCGAGGGTGGCCTCGGCGCGGTCGCGTTCTCGAGCGGTCTGGCCGCCCAGCTGTGCACCGTGCTGGCGCTCGCGCAGAACGGCGACCACATCGTCTCGTCGCAGAACATCTACGGCGGCACGGTCACCCAGTTCTCGATCACGCTCAAGCGGATGGGGATCGAGACGACCTTCGTCCCCGTCGACGACTACGCCGCGATCGCGGCCGCCGTCCGGCCGAACACGCGCATGCTCTTCGCCGAGACGATCGGCAACCCGTCGGGCGCCATCGCCGACCTGCGCGCGCTCGCCGGCATCGCGCACGACCACGGCATCCCGCTGGTGGTCGACAACACCTTCGCCTCGCCGTACCTGTGCCGCCCGATCGAACACGGCGCCGACCTGGTCGTCCATTCGGCGACCAAGTTCATCTCCGGCCACGGCACCGTCATCGGCGGCGTGCTGGTCGACGCGGGCCGCTTCCCGTGGGAGAACGGCCGCTTCCCGCTGCTCTCCGAACCGAGCCCGGGCTACCATCAGAAGACCTTCACCGAGACGTTCGGCGAATCCGCATTCCTGATGCGGGCGCGCGCCGAAGTGCTGCGCGACGTCGGCGCCCAGATGTCGCCGATGGATGCCTGGCTGCTGCTGCTCGGTCTGGAGACGCTGCCGCTGCGGATGCGCGAACACGCGCGCAACACCGAGAAGATCGTGGCCTTCCTCAAAGACCGTCCCGCGGTCGCTTGGATCAAGGAACCGGCGATGGGTTCGATCTTCACGTTCGGCATCGAGGGCGGCCGCGAGGCCGGCAAACGCTTCATCGACGCGCTCGAACTGTGGAGCCATCTCGCCAACGTCGGCGATGCCAAGTCGCTGGTCATCCATCCCGCCAGCACCACCCACGCCCAACTCTCCGACGACGAGATGAAGAGCGCCGGCGTCGAGCCCGAAGCGATCCGCCTCAGCGTCGGCCTCGAGGACGCCGCCGACCTGATCTGGGATCTCGAGAACGCCCTCAAGATCGCGGCGCCCGCGCCGGTCGAGGTGACGCCATGATCCTCGATACGGTCTCGGCCAGGCGCGATCTGCTCGATCGCTCGACCACCATCGCGGTGGTCGGCGCGTCGAGCAATCCGATGCGGCCGAGCTATACGGTCTTCTCCTATCTCCGGACGCGCACGCGCTTCGCGGTCGCGCCGATCAATCCGACCATCGCCGCCATCGACGGCGTGGCCGCCTATCCGTCCCTGACCGCATACGCGCAGAAGCACGGGGCGCCCGACATCGTCGACGTGTTCCGCAAGCCGAGCGAGGTGCTCGCGGTGGTCGACGAGGCGATCGCGGTCGGCGCCAA
Organism: Vulcanimicrobiia bacterium; assembly: GCA_025451135.1. Lineage (GTDB taxonomy): Bacteria > Vulcanimicrobiota > Vulcanimicrobiia > Vulcanimicrobiales > Vulcanimicrobiaceae > JALYSX01. Next base: position 8,216 of record JANWKW010000152.1, read on the forward strand.
GGCGATCTGGTTCCAGTACGGCGTGATCAACGACGAAGCGATCGCGCGCGCTGACGCCGCCGGTCTGGACGTCGTGGTCGACCGCTGCATCAAGGTCGAGGCGGCCCGGTTCGACGGCGGACTCTCCACCAGCGGGCTCAACAGCGGCCTCATCACCAGCCGGCGCCGTGCCGTATAACCGGGAGAGCGGCGAGCTCGACGCCGAGATCGGGCGCGTCATCGTCGCCTGGCACAAGCATGGCCGCGGTCTGAGCGACGCGGAGTTCGAGGACCTGGCGCAGCGGATCTTCGCCTATCAGCTGCGCTACGATGAGCCGTACGCGCGCTATTGCGGCTCGCTCGGCATCACCTCCGGTGCGATGCCGGCGAGTTGGCACGAGATCCCGGCCGTGCCGACCGCCGCCTTCAAGGAGGCCACGCTCGCCACGTTCGATCCGGCGCGGGCCGCGCTCGCGTTCGAGACCAGCGGCACGACAGGCGGCCTGGGCGGCCGCCACTACATGGAGACTCGCGCGCTCTACGACGCGTCGCTGCTGGCGGGTTTCGACCGCTTCATGCTGGCGGACGGCGCCCGGCTGCGCTACTTCAACCTCGTGCCGAATCCGGCCGATCGCCCGCAGTCCTCGCTCGGCTACATGATGGGTCGCGTCTGCGCGGACCGCGGCGACGGCAATACGGGCTGGTATCTGCGCGGCGACGATCTGTTCGTCGATGCGTTCGTGGCCGACGCGCGCGCGGCCGTCGAGGACGGCGTTCCGGTCTGCATCGCGGGCACCGCGTTCGCGTTCGTGCAGTTGTGCGACGAACTCGCCGAACGGGGCGCGACCTTCGCCTTTGCGCCGGGTTCGCGGATCATGGAGACGGGCGGCTTCAAGGGCCGCAGCCGGATCGTCTCGCGCGAGGAGCTCTACGCCGCGATGGTCGCCCGCTTCGGGATTCCCGACGAGCGCATCGTCGCGGAATACTCGATGACCGAACTGTCGTCGCAGTGGTATGACGGGGCGGACCGCATCAAGCTCGCGCCGCCGTGGCTGCGCGCTCGGGTGACCGGCGCGGACGGGAAGACGCTGCCGTCCGGCGTGGTCGGCGCGCTCGTGCACGTCGATCTCGCCAATCGCAGTTCGTGTCTGGCGGTCCAGACCGAAGACCTGGGTGCGGTGATGGGCGACGGCATCGTTTTGATCGGCCGCGAGCAGGGCGCCGAATTGCGCGGCTGCTCGCTCGACGCCGAGACGCTGCGCGCCGTTCGATGAGCCGCGCCCTCGCCTCCCTCCCGGTACGCGCGATCGTACGCGGTCTGGCCGACGCCGCGGCCCGCTGGGCCGACGCCGACTTCCCGCCCCGCGTGCGCGTCCTCGACGCGATCGTCGCCCGCACCGGCTACACCGTCCCGGCCGTCGAGTACGCGCTCGACCGCATCTTCGAAGCGATCACCGAAGCCGCCCTGACCGCCACCATCGCAAGCGAACTCGGCTCGCCAGACGCGCTCGACGGCTGGACCGCGCGGCCGGGCCGCGGCGAGGCGCGCGCGCTGCCGGTCGGACCGGTCTGCATCGTCTCCAGCCGCACCACCATCGGGGTCGCGATCCCGGCCGCGGTCTACGCGCTCTGCGCGAAGTGCGACGTGGTCGTGAAGGATCGCGAGGACCATCTGGTCTCGGCCTTCTTCGCTTCGCTCGCGCAGGAACACGAGGCGTTTGCGGACGCCGCGCGCGCCGAGACGTGGAGCGGTTCCCACGACGCCCGCGATCTTTCCGGTTTCGCGGCCGTCGTCGCGTACGGCCGCGACGACACCCTCGCCGAGATCCGGGCGGCCTGCGCGCCGGAAGCGCGCTTCGTCGGCTACGGCCCCCGTGCGAGCATCGGATACGTCACGCGCGAGTCGCTGACCGACGAACGCGGTGCTGC
>JANWKW010000153.1 GCA_025451135.1 Vulcanimicrobiia bacterium
CCAGGCGGCCAGCGGTAGGGCGGGCCACCCGGCTCTGTCGGTCATGCGTGGGACCTACTGCTTGCCGATGCGATCGTTGGCGCCGTTGAGCAGATAGATGCGGTTGGCGTGGCGGATGCCGAGCAGATGCTGGTCGTACAAGATGCCGACGTAGCGGCCGGGTTTGATGGCGGCCATCTGATACGTGGTCTTGCCGTCGCCGGAGAAGATCTGGTTGAACTTCGGCAGGATGGTGAACGCCAGGGTCTGCTTGGAATGCGGATCGTAGACCTTGATGTTGGTGGTCGAGACGTGACGGACGATGCCGTAGAACGTGTGCGCGGCGAGGGCCGGAACGGCCGAGATGAGGATCAATGCGGCCACGAGGGCAAGCACGAAGGAGCGGGTTCGTAACATAGGCGTACCTCTTTCTGTAGTTCAGGCCGTACCCTTCGAACGGGCAGACCAAGCGGGCCGGGCGGCGTTTCGAGCGATTCAGCGGCCGCGGGCGGCGCGGCGTTCGTCGTGGCCCGGCGGCCCGCAGAGCAGATACATCGCTCCGGTCGCGAGGGCGGCGCCGGCGAGCGGGCCGATCAGGTAGATCCACGCGAACGCGGGCTGCCCGGTCAGGAGCTCCGGCACGATCGAACGGGCGGGATTCATCGACGCGCCGCTGATCGGGCCGGCCAGAAAACCGCAGGCGCCGACGGCGAGGCCGACCGCGACCGCGGCCTGTTTGCCGACGACCGCCTTCTGCTCGGCGGTGCAGAAGATCACGAGCATCACGATGAACGTCAGCACGAACTCGCAACCGGCGGCGAGCGCGGGGGCGATGCCGGGCCCCGGGTGGCTGGCCCCGAGCGCGACGTGCGCTCCGTACGGCACGAACGCGAGCAGGGCGGCGGCAGCGGCGCCGGCCAGCTGCGCGCCGGCGAACGCGAATGCGACCGGCCAGCGGAAGATGCCGCGCAGCGCGAAGCCGAAGGTGACGGCCGGATTGAGGTGCGCGCCCGAGATATCGGAAAAGGCGTAGATCGCGGCGGCGGTGACGAACGCGCGGGCCAACCAGCGCGCGGTGTAATCGGCACCGCTGCCGGAGAAGTACGAGACGTCGACGCAGATCGCGGCCAGCACGACGGCGAACGTGCCGATCGCTTCGGCGAGCAGGCGGCTGGGAAGAGCGTAAGCGGGAGCGTCGTGGGTGCGGGCGGACACGCCGGTGACGTACCCGCGCGACGGCCCGGCTAACGCGTTTCGTCGGCCGTCGCGCATGGTATGACTTCGGCATGAGCACCGACACGCTGCCGCCGCAACATCAGGACCGGCAGCCGGGCCACCAGGGGCCGCTCCACCCGCAGCCGCGGACCGATCGCGAGGAGATCCTCGGCTCGGAGAAGCTGCGCGGCAAGGTCGTGCTGATCACCGGCGGCGACAGCGGCATCGGACGCGCCGTCGCCGTCCGCGCGGCCAAGGAAGGCGCCGACGTCGCCATCGCCTATCTGGACGAAGACGAGGACGCGACCGAGACGCGCCGGCTGGTGGAGGATTACGGCGTCCGTTTCTTCTCGATGGCGGGCGACGTCGGCGACGAGGCGACCTGCCGGCGCATCGTCGATGCGACGGTCGCACGTTTGGGCGGACTTCACGTCCTGGTCAACGACGCGGCCGAACAGCATCCGCAGGATCGCATCGAGGACATCACCAGCGAGCAGCTGGAGCGGACCTTCCGGACGAACGTGTTCGCGCAGTTCTACATGACCAAGGCCGCGCTCGCCCATATGGGGCGCGGCGCGTGCATCATCAACATCGCCTCGATCACCGCCTACGAAGGCAGTCCGAGGCTGATCGACTACTCCTCCACCAAGGGCGCGATCGTGTCGTTCACCCGGGCGCTCTCGAACTCGTTGATCGAGCGGGGTATCCGGGTCAACGCGGTCGCGCCCGGGCCGATCTGGACGCCGCTGATCGCCGCCAGCTACGACGCGCAGACGGTCGCGACGTTCGGCGCGGATACGCCGATGAAGCGACCGGGACAGCCCGACGAGGTCGCGGGCGCCGTCGCGTTCCTGGCGTCGGAGGACGCCGGCTACATCTCCGGTCAGACCATCCACGTCAACGGCGGGACCGTCGTCAATGGCTAGGTTCCGGGTGATGGAGACGCGCGGCGACGCGCAGACCGCATCGATGCAGTTGGCCAAGGGCGAAGAGAGCGGGCCGCTGGGCAACGAGCATCCGAAGAGCCTGCAAGTGCTGGTCGTGGTCGCGGGCGAGGTCGAAGGACAGATCGGAGAGCGCCGGGTCGCTCTGCGCGCGGGCGACAGCGCGATCGTGCTGGCGGGCGAGGCGCACCGGTTCGTGGGCGCATCGGAGGAGCCCGCGATCACGCTCAATACGTACGTGCCGCCCGCGTACTGACGGCGGTTTGACGGCCGTCCGGTCGGGGCATCAGGGTATCCGTAACCGCTACGTCCGACATGGAGAATCATTGTGGCCGATATCCTTACGCTCCTCAAAAAAGATCACGAAGAAGTGGCGGGCCTGCTCGACCGCGCGATGAAGCTCGAGGGCGACGACAAGCAGTTCGCCGAGCTGGCGGCCAAGATCGAGGCGGCGCTGACCGTGCACGCGACGCTCGAAGAGAAGCTATTCTACCCGCAGCTGCGCGACCGCTCGGAGTCCGGCGAAGACAAGACCGACGTCTACGAGGCGTACGTCGAGCACGACGTGCTCAAGCATCTGATCGCGCTGCTGAAGTCGGAAGGCCGGCGCGACGAGGCGTTCAAGGCCGAACTGCAAGTGCTCGGCGAGAACGTCAAACACCACGTGAAGGAAGAAGAGTCGACCGTCTTCACGCTGGCGCGCGAACTGCTCAGCGAGGACGAGCGCGAGGAGATCGGCGCGCAGTTCGAGGCCGGCAAGGCCTCGGCCAAAGCCGCCTAGTCCGGCGCCTCGGCGGAGGCGAGCTTCGCGGCGTCGTCGCAGGTCAGGTCGTCGTTGATCGCGATGGCCGCGGCGACGCCGCTGGCGGCGGCCAGCGCCACCTGATGGTAGCGCGTGACGGCATCGCCGGCGGCGTACGCGCCGCGGACGCTCGTACGGTTGCAGTCGTCGACGCGGATGGAGCCGCCGGCGGTGATCTCGCAGCCGAGCCGCTCGGGAAGATCCGAGCTTTGGCGCAGGTTGGCGCTCACGAAGAGCGCGTCGCAGGCGATGGGATCGCCGGACGAAGGTTCGAGCGTTTCGATCCGTCCCGCGCGGCCCGCGATCCGCACGAGAGCGGCATTCACCACGCGGACGCGCGCGGCGGCGAGCCAGCGCCGTCCCTCGGACGTGATGCGCGCGGAATCGTCGACGAAGACGGTGACGTCGCGGCTCCACTGGTAGAGTTCCTGGGCCAGACCGACGGCGTCGCCGGCCGGCGCCCAGACGGCGAGATGCCGGTCGCGCACTTCCCAGCCCTCGCAGTAGGGACAAACGAAGACGCTGCGCCCCCAGCACGCTTCGAGCCCGTCGATCTGCGGCAGGACGTCGGTCATGCCGGTCGCGATCAGCACGCGCCGGGCCGCGATCTCGCCGGCGCCCGACGCCAGCTCGATACGGAAGCCTCCGGCCGCATCGCGGCGGACACCGTCGACGCGCCCGTCGTGGATCGCGACGGTCGGATAGCGCAGGACGTCGGCGCGGGCACGCGCGAGGAACTCGGCGGGTGAGGTGCCGTCGAGACCGACGAACCCGTGCATCTCAGCGGCGGAGGCGTTGCGGGGCGTGCCGTCATCGCAGACGCGCACCGCGCGGCGCGCGCGCGCCAGCACGAGGGCGGCGTTGAGGCCGGCGGCACCCGCGCCGATGACGACGACGTCGTAAGGACGATCGCGTTCCACGAGCCTGCCCGACGCCTAGGGGGCGAGTTCCGCGAAGTCGGCGTCGCGATTCTCCGGAACCACGAACCGGCCGAGCAGGGTGAGGATCGCGACGGCGGCGAGCGCGCACAGCGTGAAGACGGCCATCGCTTTCGCGTAGTCGGGCGCGCCGTCGGCGGCGAACGTGCCGACCGCGAGTGCGGCGATGACCTGCGAGGTGGGCGACGAGAGCAGATTGCCGATCTGATAGACGAAGCCCGGGAACGTGCCGCGTGCGAGCGCCGGCGCGATCTCGTTGAGGTGGGCGGGGATGATGCCCCAGGCGCCCTGGACCGCGAACTGCATCGCGAAGCCGCCCAGCGCGACCAGCGCGAAGGCGTGGTTGAAGGCCCAGAGCGGGACGACCAGCGCGCCGAGGACGGCCGCCAGCGCGATCGCGTAGCGACGGCCGATGCGCTGCGAGAGCGCGCCGAAGCTGATGCCGCCCACGATCGCGCCGAACGACGCGAACGCGGTCAGATAGCCGACCGTGCGCGGATCGAAGTGCAGCTGGCCCTTGCCCACGAACGTCGGGTAGAGGTCTTGCGTGCCGTGCGAGAGCGCGTTGAACGCCGTCATCATGGCGGCGCCGTACAGAAAGAGCGGCCAGGACTTCTTGAGCGCGGCCAGCAGCACGTCGCCGCCGGCCTTGAAGCGCTCGTGCTTGCCGGAGAGCCAGACGGCCGATTCGGGCACGTGCGAGCGGATGAAGAAGATCAGGATGGCGGGCACGACGCCGACCGCGAACATGCCGCGCCAGCCGACGAGCGGGAAGATCCACGCGAGCGCGAGCCCGGCCAGCAGATTGCCGACGGCGTAGCCTTCTTGGAGGATGCCGGAGAACAGCCCGCGGCTCTTGGCGGGGAGCGCCTCCATCGCGAGCGCCGACCCGAGACCCCACTCGCCGCCCATCGCGATGCCGAAGAGCGCGCGCAGGATCAGGAAGACCGTCAGGTTCGGCGAGAACGCGGTCGCGAGTTCGAGCAGCGAGTAGAGCGCGATGGCGATCATCAGCGGCGTGCGGCGGCCGTAGCGGTCCGCGATCCAGCCGAAGATCAGCGCGCCGAGCGGGCGCATCGCGAGCGTGAGCGTGACCGCGATCAGGACCTGACCGACCGCGACCTTGAAGTCGGTCGCGAGCTGCGAGACGACCACGATGACGAGGAAATAGTCGAACGCGTCGAGCGTCCAACCCAAGAACGACGCGACGAAGGTCTTGCGTTGGACGGAGGTCATCGGCGCTTTACGGTTCTTCGGTGGGCGTCGGGGTGGGCGAAGGCGATGCCGACGGCGTCGAGGTCGGGGCGCCGCTCGGGATGGCGCTCGCGCTCGGCGTCTCGGCGCTGTAGAGCACGAAGAGCCAGATCTCGTCCTTCTTGATCTGCAGTTTCGGCGGCGTGAAGACGAAGCGCAGGGTCGATCCGTCGAGCGTCGAGTCGGAGAACGTGCCGACGTATCGGTCGTCGCGATGCTTCTTGCGGACCGTCTCCTGGTAGAGCTGGATCGCGTAGGAACGTCCGCCGATCTGGTCTTTCGGCAACGTGAACGCGGCGATGGCGGTGCCGTCGAGCACGACGGCACCATCGGCGTGCATGCGCAGCGCGATCAGCGCGGTGGTGGCGAGCGCTTTCGGATCCGGATTGACCATCGCGGGCGCGTCCTTGGGGAGCGCGGCGAGTTGGAAGGTGACGTTCGCGCCGGCCGGCGACGGCGCGGCGGAGCCGGATGCGATGGGCGACGGGCGGGCGCCGTCGTCGGCCGCGGACGTGGCGTTCGCGGTCGGGGTCGGGCTCGGGCTCGGCGACGGCGTCGGCGTCGGCGTCGGCGTCGCGGTCGGTCTGGACTTCGGCTTCGCCTTGCTCTTGCCGTTCGTCTTGCCCTTGGGCGTCGCGGTCGGCGTCGGCGTGGGGGCGGGCGCGTTGAAGGTGAGCAGACACGAATAGCCGTTGACGGTCGGACACTGCATGCCGCTCGGCGCTTGCGAGAACGGATAGGTGACCGTATCGCCGCTCGGCGCGGGCGCGGGCGTGGTGCCCGCGGTCGCGGCGCTGCCGGGAGAGGCCGGCGCTTGCGGCGCGGTCGGCGGATTCATGCCGCCGCCGCCGCCGGTGCCGAAGCTGCCGGAACATGCGGCCAGCGCCAGCGCGACGATCAGGATGCAGGCCTTCTTCACGAACGGGACTCCACGATCTGGCGAAGTTCGCCGGCGAATTCGTCGACGGTGACGGTGCGTTTCTCTTCGACGCCGCGGGCGTTGACGTTGACCGTGCCGTCGGCCAGCTCCTGACGCCCGACCACCAGGATGTACGGCACCTTCTGCGTCTTCCAATGGCGGATCTTATAGCCGATCTTCTCGTTGCTCTCGTCGAGATGCACGCGGAAGCCGGCGGCTTCGAGCTTGTCGGCGACGCTCTTGGCGTACTCGACCTGATGTTCGGAGATCGGTGCGACGACCGCTTGGATCGGCGCGAGCCACGCCGGGAAGGCGCCGCCGAAATGCTCGATGACGATCCCGAAGAAGCGCTCGAGCGAACCGGCCAGCGCGCGATGGATCATCACCGGCGTGTGGTCGGCGCCATCGCTGCCGCGGTACTTCAGGTCGAAACGCTTGGGCAAGTCGAAGTCGACCTGAACGGTGCCGAGCTGCCACTTGCGGCCGATCGCGTCGCGCACGTTGATGTCGAGCTTGGGCCCGTAGAACGCGCCGCCGCCTTCGTCGATGCCGTACGGCAGGCCGTTCTTCTCGAGCGCGTTGCGGATCGCGTCTTCGGCCTGCGCGTCGGTCTCGCCGCGCAGCTGCGGCTCGCGGGTCGAGAGGAAATACTCGAAGTCGGTGAAGCCGAAGGCCTTCATCAGGCGCAGCGCTTCGTCGAGCGTCTGTTCGAATTCGCCCTGCAGCTGATCGGGTTCGCAGAACAGATGGGCGTCGTCCTGAGTGAAGCCGCGCACGCGGGTGAGGCCGTGCAAGACGCCCGAGCGTTCGTAGCGGTAGACGGTGCCGAATTCGCTGAAGCGGACCGGCAGGTCGCGGTACGAGCGCGGATGGCTACGGTAGATCAGGATGTGGCCGGGGCAGTTCATCGGCTTGAGACGGAAGTTCTGCTCCTCGACCTCGAGCGCGCCGAAGATGCCGTGCGCGTAGTTCTCGAGGTGGCCCGAGATCTCGTAGAGCTTCTCGCTGACGACGTGCGGCGTGACGACCGGCTGGTAGCCGCGCTCGCGCAGGCCTTCGCGGATGAAGTTCTCGATGATGCCGCGGACGATCGCGCCCTTGGGATGCCAGAAGACCAGACCGGCGCCGGCGTCTTCTTCGATGCTGTAGAGGTCGAGTTCGGCACCGAGCTTGCGGTGGTCGCGCTTCTGCGCTTCCTCGAGCTGGTGGAGATGGGCGTCGAGCTCTTCCTGCGTGTTCCAGGCGGTGCCGTAGATGCGCTGGAGCATCGGGTTCTTCTCGTCGCCGCGCCAGTACGCGCCCGCGACGCTCCTCAGCTTGAGGCCGCCGATCTCGCCGGTCTTGGGCGCGTGGCCGCCGCGGCAGAGGTCGGTGAAGGCGCCGATGGTGTAGAGCGTGATCGGTTCGCCTTCGGGGATGCCCTCGGCCAGTTCTACCTTATAAGGGTTGGTCTTGAAGCGATCGACGGCCTGGGCCCGGGTGACGGCCTGGCCGGTCATCTCGTAGTTCGCCTTGACGATCTCGTGCATGCGCTTCTCGATCTTGGCGAGATCCTCGGGCGTGAACGGTTCGCTGCGCTCGAAGTCGTAGTAGAAGCCGTTCTCGATCGCGGGGCCGATGGTCGGCTTGGCGTCGGGGAAGAGATCCTGGACCGCGTAGGCGAGGACGTGTGCGGCGGTGTGGCGCAGCTCGGGCAGCGCGGTGGACGGGGTCGCTTCGGGCATAGCGGTGGCGTTTCGGCGCGTTGGGGCTATCGGGCCTGTTGGTGGGGTATAGTCGTCCTATGGATTTGACGATCGATGCTTCGGCGGCGGGGACATTCCGGCTCGGTGGGGAGCTGGCGGTCCACCGGCTCGGATTCGGCGGGATGCGGCTGTGCGGGCCGGGCGTGTGGGATTGGCCGGCGGATCGCGAGAACGCGCTCGCCGTCTTGAGCCGCGCCGTCGAGGTCGGGGTGAACTTCATCGACACGGCCGACGCGTACGGGCCCGAGGTCAACGAGCGTCAGATCGCTCAGGCGCTGCATCCCTATCCCGACGGACTGGTGATCGCGACCAAGGGCGGGCTGGTGCGGTCGGGTCCGGGGCAGTGGGAGCGCGACGCGCGGCCGGAGCGGCTGCGGCTGTGCTGCGACGAGAGCCTGCAGCGGCTGCGGCTCGAACGCATCGATCTCTATCAACTGCACGCGCCGGATACGAAGGTGCCGTTGGCCGATCAGATCGGCACGCTAAAGTAGATGGAGGTCGTCGGGACGATCCGCTTCATCGGCGTCTCGATCGTCACGCTCGAACATCTGCGCGAAGCACAGCTGATCGAGGACGTGGTCTCGGTGCAGAACCCGTACAACGTCGGCAACCGACACGGCAACGAAGCGCTGCTGGCCGCGTGCGAGAACGACGCGATCGCGTTCATCCCGTACTTCCCGCTCGACGGCGGCGATCTGGACACGGTGAAGGCGCTCGAACCGATCGCGCGGGCGCACGACGCGACGACCTGGCAGGTGGCGCTGGCGTGGCTGCTGCACCGCTCGCCGGTGATGCTGCCGATCCCGGGGACGTCGTCGCTCGCCCATCTCGACGAGAACGTGGCGGCGGCCTCGCTCGAGCTTTCGAAGGAAGAGTACGCGACGCTCGACGCGCTAGCCTAACCGTTCGCGGCCGTGCGGGACGGCGAAGTCCTGGAGCGGACCGATCGGGACGATGCGGGTCGGGTTGATGTCGTCGTGCGTGCAGTAGTAATGGCGCTTGATGTGATCGAAGTCGACCGTCTCGCCGACGCCGTCATATTGGTAGAGGTCGCACAGGTAGCCGAACAGGTTCGGATAGTCGTAGATCCGGCGCAGATTGCACTTGAAATGCCCGACGTAGACGGCGTCGAAGCGGATCAAGGTGACGAACGTCCGCCAATCCGTCTCGAGCGGCGTCGCTCCGAAGAGGTAGCGACGGGTGGCCAGGCGTGCGTCGAGCGCATCGAGCGTCGAGAAGACCTGGCGGGCGGCGCGTTCGTAGGCGCCCTGCTCGGTCGCGAAGCCGGCCTTGTAGACGCCGTTGTTGAGGCTCTCGTAGACGAGCGCGTTGAGCGCGTCGATCTCTTCGCGGTGGCGCACCGGATAGAGGTCGGGGCCGCCGCCGCCGACGGCGCCGAAGGCGGTCTCGAGCATGCGCATGATATGGTCGTCGTCGTTGCTGACGATCCGCTCGGTCTGCTTGTCCCAGAGGACCGGGACGGTCACGCGCCCGCGGTAGGCCGGATCGGTCGCGCGATACGCCTCGCTCAGGTAGCGGAAACCGTTGACCGGATCGGGTTCGAAGAAGCGCCATCCGCGTTCGTCGCGGATCGGGTCGACCACCGTCATGCCGATCGCGTCCTCGAGGCGCTCGAGTTTGCGCACGATGATGGTGCGGTGGGCCCACGGGCAAGCGAGCGAGACGTAGAGATGATAGCGTCCGGCTTCGGCCGGGAATCCGCTGCTCCCGTCGGCGGTGACCCAGTCGGTGAAAGCGTCGCCCTGACGTTCGAACTGCCCGTCGGATGATTGTTCGTCGGGGAACTGCGGCTTGGCTGTCATGGGTATGAGGTTCTTTACCGGGGGTTGACATCCAGCCTGGCCAAGGCTGAGTTATACTGCCGATCAACGCGCCGGGTGACGCGCGCAACGCAACATCTTCCGCTCGTTCGAGTGGAGAAGGACCAGCCTTGCAGACTTCGATCTATCGCCGCCAGCACGACGAACTCGGACGACTCGTCGGAGCGCTCGCCGCGATCCTCGAGACGGGGACTCCCGCCGACCTCCGTACCGCGCTCGCGCGGCTCGCGGGCGTGCTCAAAGTCCACCTGGCCATGGAGGACAAGAACATGTATCCCCGTCTGCTGGAACATGCGGATCCGGGCGTCCGGTCGTTGGCCACGGAGTACCGCCGGACGATGAGCGACCTCGCCCCGGCGTTCACGAGCTACTACGACCGGTGGAGCGAGACCGCGATCGAACGCGACCGGCGCGGGTTCGCGGAAGCGACGAAGGGCATCGCGGCGGCACTGGCAGCGCGCATCTCGCTCGAGAACGACAATCTCTACGCGATGGTCGATCGCGAGTCGATCGCCGTCGACTGAGCGCCGAGGTGGCGCTCGGTCGGTCGTGGCAGTTCGGTTCGCTCTTAAGACGGATTCGATCGAGCAATTGTATGCATGCGTACATCTATTGTCCGTGGAGACAGGGACAATGAAAGGTGACACCTCCCTAAAAGTTTGATCGAAAGTGGTAATCGTGGGTGACTCACGGATAGGCCGGTTCGCGTTGACCGGTATACTTTGCGCGTTTGCAGCGGGCGGCGTTGCGGGCGCCCAGGCGGCTCCCCAGTTCGGAAGCCCGCCATCGGGTGAGTACCCGATCATCTACAACGACCACAACGTCTACGCGACTCCCGATCTGCTCAAGCAGAACCGGGTGCTGGCCGCGTTCGTGAAGGATGGGGTCATCTACGTCCCGCTGCGCAGCATGTTCGAGCAGATGGGCGCGACCGTCACGGCATCGCCGGACGGGATGCGGTTCACGGCCGTCAAGCCGGGGGCGACCGTCTCGGTCGCGGTCGGCGACAGCACGGTCACCATCAACGGCGAGACCCGACCGCTGGACGTCCCGCCCATCGTCTATCACGGCGTCGTCCTGGTCCCGGTGCGCGTCATCTCCGAAGCCCTCGGCGCGTACGTGCAGTGGGTGGGCGACCGGCGCATCGTCGTCGTGCGGTATATCCCCGCGACGCCCGCGCCGACGCCGACGCCGACGCCCGTTCCGATCGTGACCCCGGAACCGACGCCGACCCCGAGCCCGACGCCGACCCCCGGCTATACCGCGTTCGTCCAGGCGGCGCTCGGTGCCGGCAGCAACTACAACGAGTTCTCGTCCGGTCAGTATTGCCCACGGACCTACTTGGCGAGCGGCGCGTGGATCATCGGCGACTCGCATTTCGCGGTCAAGGTCGACTATCGCGGCGACTCGTATGTGACCAACAGCAATCTCACCGACAATCTCGGGAACCAGTACACGCGCTTTTCGACCATCGACGGCGGCACCGCGTATACGCCGGTGTTCCTGGCCAGACAGAGCACGCTCGACGGCCGCCTGCTGTATCAGATCGCCCCGGCGCACGTGTACGTCGGCATCGGCTATCTGCAGACGTCCACGAACTACGGCTATCCGCATCTGACCGCGGTCGGAGCCGGGCTCGAGAAGCTCCCCGATCTCCGGCCCGGCATCGGGTTCTACGGTTCGGCGTTCTACTATCCGAACGCGAACGGCACGTATACGGTCGGTTCCGGTCCCAACACCGGCACGGCGTTGCGGCAGAGCTACCAGATCACGAAATACGATGTCGGAGCCACGCTCGCATTCCAGCATGCCCCGATCTACCTGTACGGCGGCTTCAGCGGTGATCGATACACCGCCCGGGAGCACGCACCAATCGATCAAACTCATGGCGGCCCATACCTTGGCCTCGGCATGAAGTTCTAGCCGGAGACAAGGATGATGAAGATGTTACGCTCAGGTTCTATCGCGGCGCTGGCCGTTCTGCTCGCGGTCGCGGGCTGCAGCGGCGGTTGCGGCAACTGCAACGTCCCGCCGATCAACGGCGCGACGGTGCCGCCGGGCGGCCCGACGCCGACCCCGACTCCGACCCCGACGCCCACTCCGACGCCGATCCCGACCCCGGTTCCGCTCGCATGCAACCAGGGCGCGGCGTCCATCCCGCTGGGTCCGGCGCTCGCGCCGTTCGCCCTGTTGGCGGGTTCGACGATCACCAACGTCGGCAATACGCTCGTCACGTACGCGCCCGGAGCGGTGACCGGACCGTTGAACGACGATCTGATCGGCGTCTCGCCGGGAACGGCGATCACCGGCTTCTATCCGCCCGGCACCGTCACCGACGGTCCGAACGCGATCTACGCGGCCGGCTACAACCCCAACACGGCCGTTCCGCTCGCGGCGCAGAACGCGCTCATTCCCGCGAACCTGCTCGTCGCGGCGAAGCCCGTGACGACGACGTTCGCGGGCGGCACCGATCTCTCGACCGCGAGCGTGCCGGGACATCCGACGGGCACGCTGCCCCCGGGCGTCTACAACTCGGCATCGACGCTGAGCATCATGTCCGGAAACCTGACGCTCGACGGCGGCGGGAGCAC
>JANWKW010000154.1 GCA_025451135.1 Vulcanimicrobiia bacterium
CCGGGCCGGGGCGACGATCTCGTCGCCGCTCGAGAGGACCGCGATGCGCGGGCGCGCCGCGACCGGCACGGCGACGACGCCCAAGGTCGCCAGCACGCCCAGCTCGGGCGCGCCGAGGAGACGTCCGGCGCGCAGCGCGGTCGCGCCGGCCCGCAGATCGGAGCCGCGTGCCGTCACGCAATCGCCCGGCACCACGGCCGGCAAACCGACCAGCTCGCCAGCGACGGTCGCGTCTTCGAGCGGGACGACCGCATCGGCGCCGGCGGGCAGCACGCCGCCGGTCGGGATGCGGACGGCCTCGCCAGGGCCGACCGTTCCGGCGAAGGGCGCGCCCATACGTACCTCGCCCGTCAGGCGGAACCGCCCGGCCGCGCCCCCGGCCCGTGCGAAGCCGTCCATCGAGGACCGCGCCGAGCGTGGATAGTCGGCATCGGCTGCCACGTCCTCGGCGAGCACCCGGCCGAACGCCGCGTCCAGGTCGACGCGCTCGATGCGCGGCGCGGGAGCCGGGACCGACGCGAGATAGAGCGCGATCGCCTGCGCCGGCGCGAGCAGACGCGTCTCGTCAAAACCGCCTGTTAATAGGAAAGCCTTCGCGGGCTGCATAATGCGCGGTTCTCCATGTTGGACATCGTCGTCGTTCGTCGCGATCCCGATCGCGTTCGCCGGTCTGCCCGTCGCCGCGGGCAAGACCCGTCGTTCGTCGACGAGATTCTGCGCCTCGACACCGAGTACCGTTCCGCGCTGACGGCGGTAGAGGCGGCCAAGGCCGAGAAGAACCGGCTCTCGGCCGAGATCGGGAAGGCGTCCGACAAGGCCGCCGCCGCGCGCGAGCTGCGCCCCAAACTCGACGAGATCGCGAAGGCCGTCGCCGCCAACGAGACGCGCGCGACCGAACTCGCGCCCGACGCGCCGGATTCGCCGCTGCGCGCCCTGCTCGCGTCCTCGCCGAACCTGCTCGACGAGAGCGTGCCCGACGGCGCCGACGAGAGCGCCAACTTGGTGGTGCGCGCGTGGGGCGAGCCGGCCGCGCTCGGCTTCGAACCCAAACCGCACTGGGAGCTGGGCGAAGCGCTCGGGATCCTGGATTTCGAACGCGCCGCGAAGCTCTCGGGCAGCCGCTTCGCGGTCCTGATGGGCGAGGGCGCGCGCCTGTCGCGCGCGATCGCGCAGTTCTTCCTCGATCGCGCGCATGCGAAGGGCTACGTCGAGGTCGCGCCGCCGATGCTGGTGACGCGCGCGACCATGTGGTCGACCGGCCAGCTGACCAAATTCTCGGATGCGATGTTCCAGGACCAGGACGCCGACCTGTTCATGATCCCGACCGCCGAGGTGCCGCTGACGGCGCTGCACGGCGACGAGATCCTCGACGGCGCGAGCCTGCCGCGCAAATATGCCGCCTACACGTCGTGCTTCCGCAAGGAGGCCGGCGCGGCCGGCAAGGATACGCGCGGCTTGATCCGCCAGCATCAGTTCGACAAGGTCGAGCTGGTCTGGCTGACGGCGCCCGACGCCTCGTCCGCCGCTCTCGACACGCTCACGAGCGATGCGGCCGCGCTTTTGGAAGCGCTCGAACTGCCGCATCGCGTGCTCGCGCTGTGCGCGGGCGACGTCGGCTTCAACGCCGCCAAGACGTTCGACATCGAGGTCTGGATCCCGAGCGCGAACGCCTATCGCGAGATCTCGTCGTGCTCGAACTGCACCGACTTCCAAGCCCGCCGGGGCGGCATCCGCACCCGCGCCGAAGCCGGCGCGAAGCCGGAACTCGTGCACACCCTCAACGGCTCCGGGTTGGCGGTCGGCCGCACCATCGTCGCGATCCTCGAGAACTACCAGAACGCCGACGGCAGCGTGCGCGTACCGAAGGTACTGCAGCCGTACCTCGGCACGGACGTGCTTACGGCGTCGTAGTCAGCGCGTCGGCCAGGGCGTCGACGGCGCGCGAACGCTCTTGCGGCGCGGCACTAGCGGCGTACCGCGCTTCGACGTGGACGCGCGTCGTCGCGTCGTCGACGCGTTCGATAGTCGAACGGATACGTTCGCTGCCGATGGTGCCGAAGTCGGCATCGATGACGCCGGTCGCGCGGTCCGCGTCGCGCACGTTGGCGCCCAGGACGGCGTCCATCGCGGCGTAGACGCGATCGTAGGCCGCATCGTACGGCGTCGCCATCTCCACGGTGCGGTGGGGACGAAAACCGACCAGCGGTTTGAGCGGCTCGATTCCGAGCCATCGCTTGAGCGAGGCGAACATCGCCCTAGGCGCTCGAAGCGTCGGGGAACGGCTCGTCGACCGCCACCCGGGTGACGCCCGGCAGCCCCGCGATCGCGCGAACGTAGGCCGTGACGTCCTGGTCGCGGTGCAGATCGATCTTGAAGCTCCGCTCGACCGTCTCGGTCGCGCGATCCGCCGTCACCGTCGTACCTCCGTGATTCTCGACCGCGACGCAGCCCGCGCCGACCGCGCGCACGATCGCGATCTCGTCGCCCTCGGGGAGCGTATAGGTGAGACCCAGCGTCACCCGGCGATGGAACCGGAAGAAGCGCATCAGCGCGGCGTCCGATGAGGCCAGGGCGGCGAAGGTGATGACGGTCGCGGAGATCGCGACGATGTAGGACTCGACCGACGAGAACCCGATCGCCAGACCGATCGCGGCGACGGCCCAGATGGACGCCGCGGTCGTCAGCCCCCGAGCCGTGGTCCCGGAGCGGACGATCGCGCCGGCGCCGAGAAAGCCGATGCCGGTCAGCACGCCCGCGGCGATGCGGGTGTCGCCCAGATGTGCATCCACCAACGTGAACGCGCACGAGCCGAGCGCGACCAGCAGATGCGTCCGAAAGCCCGCGGGTGTCTGCGCGGCTTGCCGCTGGGCGCCGACCACGCCGCCTAAGATCGCGGCGGCGAGCAGATCCAGACACGGCCGGAGGATCGACCAATCCATGCGCGCCGCTTTCGCGGTCAGCCGAAGAGTTTCCGCGTCGTGGCGCTGCGGCCGGCCTCTTCGACGCGCGCGTAGGTCCGGAACGGCAGGTCCATCGACGGATTGGTGACCCCGTACCAGAGGTGCTCGTTCTTGAAATGATGCCAGAGGTGGTACTTCTTCATCCACCGCGCCCAGGGCGACCGCGGCGCGTACGGCACGTGCGCGACGTAGTGCACCCACTCGTAGTACGCGAGCGCCAGAAGCGCACCGGTCAGCAGCGAGAGCGCCGTCCCGAGATCGCGCGTCGCCACCAGGAAGACCGCGAAGAACGCGGCCGCGGTCGGGATCACGAACCAGTACGGCAGGAAGAGCAGGTCGACGCGGTCCGGCTCGACGTGGTGGTCGTAGTGCAGCCGGTGCTGGAGCGAGAGCACGAACGGGATCTTCGATGGCGGCGCGTGGAACGCGAACCGATGGGTGGTGTATTCGTTGACGAAGAACGCCGCCGCCCCGACCGGCAGCGCCCACCATACGAAGCCGATCGCGTGGACGACGAAGAGCGCCGCCAACGCCGCGAGTCCGGCGATCAAGAGCGCGTTGCTCCCGTGCTTGACCCAGGCGAGCGCCATCAGCGTCGCGCGTACTCGAGCAGTCGCGTCCGGTCCAGATAGCGGATGTGTCCGCGCTCGCGCCGCAGCGCCCCTTGCGCTTCCAGCTCGGCGATCGCGCGGGCCGCGACCTCTTTGACCGTTCCGGCGGCGGATGCGAGCTGCGTCTGCGTCAGCGAAGGCAGCGGCGACATCGCCGGCGCGAGCCCGCGATCCGGCATCGAATACGGCAACAGCACGGCGGCGAGACGATGGACGATCGGCTGCGTCCCCTGGGCCGCCAACGATTCGGCCAGCACGCGCGTCCGCTGCGCGCAGACGGTGGCGATGCCGAAGAGCAATTCGGGATGCGAGACGCCGAGAAGGCGGACGGCCTCGCGCGGCAGGAGCAGCGCGCGCGTCACCTTCGCGAGCGCGACGATGCGGCCCATCGAGAGGCCGTGGTCGAACAGCTCGACGTCGCCGAACGTCTCGAACGGGAAGATCTCGTAGAACGTGCGCACGCGGCCGGCATTGGTGGCCGACACGGCCAGCACGCCTTCCCACACGATGCCGAGGAACGGGAAATCGTCACCCTCGTCGACCAGCATCTCGCCCTTGCGCAGCGTGCGTTCGGTCGCCGTCGCGACCAGGCGCGCGCGCGCGATGTCGTCGAGATCGGCGAAGATGCCGCACCGGCGCAGCACGCTTGCCGGGGTCGGCGTATGCCGTTCGTGATCGAGCCGCGTGAGCGTCACGCGCCATTCCGTGTCGGCGATGCGCAGCGCTTCGACGCGCGCCTGCCCCGGGCGCTGCTGTTCGATGCGCCCGGCCAGGCCGCGCGGTTCGTATTCCGTGACGAACGTCATGCGTCCGCCGAGCGCCAACTGATCGAAGCGTTCGAAGACGCGTCCGGGGCGTTCCCACACGGGCAACCCGCGCACGTCGATGACCAATTCTTCGAGCACCATGCGACCTGCTTTCGTCGGGGCCGCGTCCGGTTCCATCCGAGCGTGTGTTACTTTTCGGGTGCCTGCGCCCCCGGCCGATCCGGTGGCCGTACCGGCAACGGCGGCGCCAACGCCTCGGTGATCTTCATCGCCTTCCAGGCCTTCTCGACGGCGGGCGGCAGCTCGTCCTGATGCTTGAGGAAGAGCGCGACCTGCCAGCGAGCCGTATCGTCGAGCGTGTGCGAGTAGGCCGGCATCGGGGTCAGCCGGATGCCGTGGGTGATCTTCCAGTAGGTCTCCTCGATCGGGTCGTCGGTCACGCCGTGCCGGCCGAACTGCGGAGCGAACTGGTAGACGCCCCGGGCGAGGTTGGTGCCGGGTCCCGATGCGACGCCGTGGCAGACCGCGCAGTTGCCGGCGTAGAGCTTGACGCCGGCGGCGAGATTCTCGGCGGTGGGCTGGAGCGGCGAGGTCAACCCGGCCGTCTCGCGTTTGATGGTGGCCCGCAGGGACGTCTTGGCCGCCCAGGTCTCGAGTTTCCCCGGCCGCGCGTCGGCATTTGCAGGCAACCAACCGGCGTTGACGGCGGCGTAGCCGCACAAGGCTAGGACCCCAAGGGTCAAGACGATGCCGATCAGTATCCCTCGCGCCATCCGCCGCCTATTCCGTCCTTTCCGTTTGACGCCTTTACCCGGCCCATGCGATACTGACCCGACTCCCGAACCCGAAAGGTCCCTCCTATCACCACATTCGATTCCCTGGCCTTGCAGCCGCCGCTTCTTCGTGCGGTGCGAGACCTCGGCTACAGCGCGCCGACCCCGGTGCAGGCTGCAGCAATTCCCCCGGCGCTCGAAGGCCGCGATATCCTCGCGAGCGCGGCGACCGGGAGCGGAAAATCGGCGGCCTTCGGGCTCCCGATCCTGAGCGGCCTGATCGGCAAGAAGCGGGGCACCACCCGCGCGCTGATCCTGGTACCGACGCGCGAACTCGCGCTCCAGATCACCGAGCATCTCGGCGCGCTCGGGAAGTATTCCGGCGGCATCACGGTCGCCGCGATCCTCGGCGGCGTCGGCTTCCGCGGCCAGCTCGATGCGTTCCGCCGCGGCACCGACATCATCGTCGCGACGCCCGGCCGCCTGCTCGACATCATGGGCCAGGGCCTGGCCAAGCTCGACGGCGTCGAGACCCTGGTCCTCGACGAAGCCGACCGGATGCTCGACATGGGCTTCTTGCCGGCCGTCCGCAAAGTCGTCAAGGCCCTGACCGGCGTCCGTCAGACGCTGCTCTTCTCGGCCACCATCCCCCCCGAGATCGCCAAGCTCACGGGCGAGCTGCTCAAGGATCCGGTCCGCGTCAACCTGGCGCCGACCTCCAAGCCGGTCGACACCGTGGCCCAGACCATCTACACGATCCCGCAAGAGCGCAAGACCGACCTGCTGGTCGAACTGCTGGCGGACAACAACATCTTCAGCGCGATCGTCTTCACCCGGACCAAGGCCCGGGCCGACCGTCTCGCCGTAGCCCTCGGCAAGCGCAACGTGCTGGCCGACCGCATCCACGGCGACCGCTCGCAGAACCAGCGGACCCGGGCCCTGGCCAACTTCAAACGCGGGAAGTACCGCGTCTTGGTGGCGACCGACATCGCGGCCCGCGGCATCGACATCGAAGACCTCGGCCATGTGGTAAACTACGACGTGCCGGCCGTTCCGGAGGATTACGTCCACCGGGTCGGGCGGACGGCCCGCGCCGCCAAGACCGGCGACGCGATCACGTTCGTCTCCCGGGACGAAGAAAAACTGTTCTCCCAGATCGAGCGCAGCCTCGGCAGACGCCTGGATCGCTCGAAGTTGCC
>JANWKW010000155.1 GCA_025451135.1 Vulcanimicrobiia bacterium
AGCGGCTTCCCGGATGCGCTGCGTCCGCGCGAGATCGCCCAGGCGGTCGCGGCGCACTATCCGCATCCGGCCGACGTCGACGAGACGCTCGCCGCGTTCGGCCTGGCCGCGCTCGCGGGTCGTCGCGTCGGCGACCTTTCGGGCGGCGAGCAGCGCAGGCTGGCGGTCGCGCTCGCGTTCGTCGGCGCACCGGACCTGGTCGTGCTCGACGAGCCGACCACCGGGCTCGACGTGGAATCGCGCCGCGCGCTCTGGGAGCGGATCCGCGCACTCTCCGGCGGCAAGCGGGCGGTGCTCTTCACCACGCACTATCTTGAAGAGGCCGAAAGCTCGGCGACGCGCGTGGTCGTGATCGTCGACGGCGCGGTCAGGTTCGACGGTACGCCCGCATCGCTGCGCGAGCGTTTCGGCGTCCGCCGGGTCAGCTACGTCGGACCGGACGGTCCGATCGACATCGCCACCGGGGATACGGACGACTACGTGCGCGCGCTCGTGCGGAGCGGGGTCGCGTTCCGCGATCTCCAGATCGCGACGACCTCGCTCGAAGACGCCTTCGTCACCCTGACGGGGAGCCCGAGATGAGCGCCTGGCGCCTGATCCTCGCGCACACGCGGCTGATGCTGCTCGACCTGCTGCGCTCGCCGGCCTACGCGATTCCGACGATCTTCTTCCCGTCGATGTTCTTCCTGATCTTCGCGGTCCCGTACGCGCGCCGCGTCGATCGTGCCGACTTCGTGACGCTCTCGTACGTCGCGTTCGCGATCATCGGCGTCACGCTGTTCCAGTTCGGCGTCGGCATCGCGGCCGAGCGCGGCCGTCCCTGGGAACGCTACCTGCGGACGCTGCCCGTAGGCGCGTTCGTCCGGTTCGCCGCGCGTATCGCCTGCGCGCTGACGTTCGGGCTGTGCGCCGCCGCCCTGGTCGCGCTCACCGCCCGCCTCACCACGCCGATGGACTTCAGCCCGGCGCAGTGGCTGCGGCTCGGGCTCTACGCGGCCGCCGGTGCGATCCCGTTCGTTCTGTTCGGCATCGCGATCGGCTACTGGGCTTCGGCGCGCGCGGCCGTCCCGATCGCGAACGTCTTCTATCTCTTGCTCTCGTTCGCGGGGGGATTGTGGCTGCCGCCGCAGTTCCTGCCGGGCATCGCCGCGTCTATCTCGCCGTATCTGCCGACCCGGCAGTTCGGCGAACTGCTCTGGAGCATCCTCGGCGCGGGCGACGCCGCGCGCGCCCTTCCCGCGCTCGCCATCTACTCGCTCGTCTTCGCGGTCCTCGCGGCGATCGGCTATCGGCGCGACGAACGCACTAGGTACGCGTGACGACCTTCGGCAGGGTCCGCACGCTGCCCGCGCGCGGACCCTGCCGGCCCCGCTAGGGCTTCGACGCGCTGACGAGTTTGCCGGCGCGGTCGACGACGATCTTGATCAGTTCGCCGGCCGCATCGCGCACCGTCTTGACCGTGTTGCCGTTCGCGTCGGTGGTCGTGCCGCCGACGGAGGGCAGGTTGAGGACGTTGCCGACGATCGTACCGGCAGCTGCGCTGCCGACGGTCTTCTCGACGATGTTGCCGGCGCCATCGACCGTGTGATTGACGGTCTGTCCGAGCGTGTTGACGGTCTGCGTCAGGAAGCCGCCCGGTGCGAGGGCGGTGTTCGCGACGCTGCCGACCGTGTTCACGGTATTATCGACGGTCGAAAGAAGGCGATCGACCATGCCGGGATTGCGGTCGAGGGTGGTGAGGGTGCGGTCGAGGATGTAGGCCACGTTGTCGAGGCGCACGCGAAGCTGCAGGCTCGCCTTCACGCCCTTGATCGTCAGCTTGACCTGGTCGACCGATGCATCGACGCCGGCGGTGAGGCTGAGGAGATTGAGGAGGTGCGCGTCGAGATTGAGACGCGCTTTGAGATTGCGGACGTCCAGTTGGATCTCCTGAACGGAGAGATTGGGAACGTCCAAATAGACGTCGGGGTCTTTGGAATTGGTCGTGGGCCGCTTGGGCGTGGGGATGTCGGTACGCGGCGTCGCCGTCGCATACGGCTGCGGCGTGGCGGTCTGGGCGGATGCGGCGGCGCCGGAGGCCGCGACGAAACAGCCTAGGAGCGCTGCTCCCAGAAGTAGCGGTTTGTACATGATGCTCCTAACAACGAGTTCGCGGTGATTTCGGGTCGACGACGGTCGAAGCGAGATGCAACTGCAGACGCACGTTTCTGTACGTCACCCCGGCCTTCGGATTCTTGGGAAGGTTCGTACGGCGGATCGTATAGCCGCCGCGTTCGTTAGTGCCGAACGTCCGAAGTGCGTGACGCTTGGGCACGAAGTCGAAGCGTATCGAGTCCATGTGGATGTCTCCGTCCAGCAAGACGGCGGCCTTCGAAGCGGCGCACGGCGTCCCGACGCGCTCCAACGTCGGAGCGGATTGCGCGGGCGAACCGGCCGCAAGTGCGGCGAGCGGCCACGTGGTGGCCAGGATCCCGAGCAGCGCTGCCTTAAGCGGTCCGTACACGTTCGTTCTCCACGAGAGGACTATGCCTGGCTTGTACCACCCGCGCGCCCGTTCTAACCTAAGCGGCGCATCACGTCACGGCGAGAGCGTCTCGGTCGCGCGCGCGGCGCGTTCGACGGCCGCCGGCGAAAACGGCAATGCGACCAGGTCGCCGGCCAGCCAGCCGTTCGCACCGTCCGTGTAATGCGGCGAACCCGGCTCGCCCGACTCGCCTTGCGGGATCACGATGCCGCCGGCATCCCAGTTGCCGACGTCCCAGACCGCGCGGAAGCTCTGCGACGTTCCGCGCGACTGCACGTGCACGGTGAACGCGTCGCCGTTGCCGGGGAAGCGCGTCCCGTCGAGCAGCCAACCCAGACCGAGCGCCGCGAGCGGATGCTTCACCTGGACCGCGCCGACCGTGCCCCACGGGTCGAGCGGGATCGCTGCCGGTTTCGCCGGCACCGCTCCGGTTCGCGCCGCGATCAGCACGCGCGGCATGCGCTGATTGTGCCCATCGGTCGCGGCCGCACGTTCGGCCGCCGCGACCGTCGCCGCCCTGGAGCCCGGCGCCATGCGTCCGTCCCAGCCGGCCGTGCGCGGATCGCGCGAGATGTGCGCGAGCGCCAGGTCGGCGATCGAGAGCGTGTCGAGCTGCATGGCGCGGAAGTAGTCGAGATCGTAGCGCGGGCGCGCCCGCAACAGCTGCGCGACGCGATAGGCGCGGTACGGCGGCGCGAACTCGGGGCTCAAGCGATACGGATAGCCGTCCGCGTAGACCTTGTTGTTCGAGGTCCACACGATCGCGTCGCGCGAGGGGGCGATTCGCGGCAGAGTCCCGTCCGGCACGTCGTCGTAGGGGTGCGCGAGATCGGTCGCCGGGTGCACGTAGCGCGCCCACGCCGGATCGTTCGGGATCGCGCCCGCCATCCGGTAGCCGACCGCTCCGCTCGCGTCGGCGAATGCGAAGTTCTGCGTCGGACCGGGATACCCGGCGAGTGCGCGCCGCACGTCGGCCAGATCGCGCGCGCGGTCGAGCGCGTCGAACGTGCCGACCGGCGAGCGGGGGTGCACGTACGCGTCCCACCGGACCAACGCGAAGCGCGTGTCGGCGAGCCTCACGCCGAACTCTGTCGCGCTGCGGTAGTACTGCTTGGTGACCGGCTTGCCGAAGCGCACCTCGAAGGTCTCGTCGTGCCAGCCCCTCTTCGGCAGGTCCGGCGGCGCGTCGTAGACCGAGAGCGCCGCCACCGTGCCGTTGGTCGATCCCCATGCGATCCGATCGTTGTGGCCGAGGATCACGCCGGGCGTTCCCGGGAACGCGGCGCCGGCGGCGTGGAAACCGGGCGCCTTAAGATCGACCAGATACCACACCCCGGGGATGCCCAAGCGCAGGTGCGGATCGTTGGCCAGCAGCGCGCGCCCGGTCGCGGAGTGCGCCGCGCCCACGGCCCATTCGTTGCTGCCGACCGGCACGCGCGGATCGAGTACGCTCGCCGTCCGGGCCGCGCATTTCGGCGTGGCCGAGATCTTCGCGAGACCGTTCACCACGGGCGCGTCGTAGCATGGATCGGTCAGCGGGTGGAGCAGCGCGAATGCCTTCGGGCCCTTCGCGCGCCAATCGCGATCGCGCGGCGCGATGTCGTCCCAGGTGTCGGTCAGGTCGAGGACGGTCGCCATGCCGACCGCCAGCGAATCTTGGGGCGTCCACGGCAGCGGATGATAGAACAGGATGCGGAACTCGACGGGCGTCGGCTCGCGATCCATGGCGGCGTTGATCCCATCGCTGAACGCCTGCAGCGCGTCGCGTTCGGCCGGTGAGAGCGCCTTCCACTGCGCCGCCACGATCTGCGCGATCGGGACGGCCCGGGCGCTCTCGTCGCTCTCGAGCGCGGCATTGCCGAGCACTTCGGCGAGCGTGCCGGTGACGTAGCGGCGCGTCAGGTCCATCTGGAAGAGCCGGTCGGAGCCCTCGGCGTAGCCCTGGGCGAAGAACAGATCGTGATCGTCGCTCGCGACGATGTGCGGAACCCCGCGCCCGTCGCGCAGGATGCGCACCGGTTTGTGCAGCGCCAGCCCGGCGACGGTCCCGCCGGTCGCGGCGACCGCGTGCATGCCGAAGAAGACGTTGCCGGCGAAGATCAGGATCAAGAGGACGGGGACGGCGAGCGCGCCGAGGACGATAGCGGCCAGACGCCGCCACGAGAATCCGGCGCCGTTACGCCTCGACATAGATGTCGTCGCCGTCCACGCGCACCGCATAGGTCGGCACCGGGATGACGGCGGGCAACGCGAGCACCGCGCCGGTCCGCACGTCGAAGCGCGCGCCGTGGCGGGGACACTCGATGCAGGCGCCTTCGAGGCGGCCCTGGTCGAGCGCGCCGCCGTCGTGCGTGCAGACGTCCTCGATCGCGTAGATCGAACCGTCGACGTTGCAGAGCATCACGTCGACATCGCCGACGCGTACGGCCTTGGTGGTCCCTGGAGCGATAGCGGAGACCTTGGCTACGGAAACGTTCATGAGGCGCGCTTCTACGGGGCGGGCCGTGCCTACTTTACGGCCGGCGCCCCCGCACCAGGCGGTACGTACCGAACGCGTCGAGAGCGAGCGCTTCCACCGGTTCGCCTACGACGAACTCGTCGCTCGCGATAAGGCCGGCCTCGATGTGTTTTGGCTCCGTGACGAATCGCTCGAGGACACCGCCAACTTGCCGCCTCCGCACGTCATCGCCGCCGAGATCGTCGAAGATCTCCAAGCCGCCCTCGCCGAGTTCACCGAGGTCGCTGCCTCCCTGGCCGCCTTGGCGCATCCGAACGACGCGAATCTCCGTTCGGAGTAGCCCCTATTCGCTTCAGTGCCATGCGCGTGGCACTGAAGCGAGCGAGAATGAACTCCTGGGGGCTCTGCTGGTGCAACGAACCGGGCCGCTCGAAAGGGCGGCCCGTTCGGCTACCCGACCGAGCCTTCCATCTCCATCTTGACCAGGCGGTTCAGCTCGACGGCGTATTCCATCGGGAGTTCCTTGACGAAGAAGTCGAAGAACCCGTTGACGATCATGGCGGTCGCGTCGGCTTCGCTCAGGCCGCGGCTCATGGCGTAGAACAGCTGCTCTTCGCCGATCCGGCTGACGCTGGCCTCGTGCTCGACGGTCGACTCCTGTTCGTGGATCTTCATGGTCGGCTTGGTGTCGCTCGACGAATGGTCGTCCATGATCAGGGCGTCGCACTTGACGCGGGTCTTGGCGCCGACCGCGCCCGGGAAGATCTCGACCAGTCCGCGATAGGTGGTCTTGCCGCCGTGCGCGCTGACGCTCTTGTTGGTCACGACCGAGGTCGTGTTCGGCGCGGCGTGGATGACCTTGGCACCGGCGTCCTGGTGCTGACCTTCGCCGGCGAACGCCATCGAGAGGATCTCGCCGCGCGCGCCCTCGCCCATCAGGTAGATGGCCGGGTACTTCATGGTCAGCTTGGAGCCGATGTTGCCGTCGACCCACTCGACGACCGCGTTCTTGTACGCGATCGCGCGCTTGGTGACGAGATTGAAGATGTTGCGGTACCAGTTCTGGATGGTCGTGTACCGGATCGAACCTTCGTCGAAGGCGATCAGCTCGACGACCGCGCTGTGCAGCGACGAGGTCGAGAACTTCGGCGCCGTGCAGCCCTCGATGTAATGGACCTTAGCGCCCTTGTCGGCGATGATCAGGGTCCGCTCGAACTGGCCCATATTCTCGGTGTTGATGCGGAAGTAGGCCTGCAGCGGCATCGGGCATTCGACGCCCGGCGGCACGTAGACGAAC
>JANWKW010000156.1 GCA_025451135.1 Vulcanimicrobiia bacterium
ATCGCCGGCTGTCTCTACGCCTCGTTCGTCGAGCCCGAGCGGCTCGACGGCGCGCGGCTCGAGCGGATCGCGCCGACGAAGCGCGATCCCGACGATTACGCCGTGCTGGTGACGGCCGACGGCGCGCGTGTGGCGTTCACGCCGACCTGCGCGAGCAATCTGCTGGGCTACGTCCCGCAGGGCGCGTTCTCGTATGGGGATCAAGCGTCGGTGACGCGCGCGTTCGCCATCCTCGGCGACGGGCTCGGCGCCGATCCGCGGCAGCTCGCGACGCAATTGCTCGACGCGGCCTCGGCCAAGCTGCTCGAAGGCGTGCACGAACTGATCGCCGACTACGGGCTGGAGCGCGATGCGGTCGTGCTGGTCGGCGGCGGCGGCGGGGCGACGGCGCTCGTGCCCTACGCGGCCGAACGCGACGGGCTCGCGCATACGATCGCGCGCGATGCCGAGGTGATCTCACCGATCGGCGTCGCCCTCGCGCTGGTGCGCGACGTGGTCGAGCGGACGATCGTCAATCCGTCGCCGGACGACATCGTGAAGATCCGCCGCGAGGCCTCGGACCGGGTGATCGCGGCCGGCGCGTCGCCCGAGCGGGTCGAAGTCGCGGTCGAGATCGACGCCCAGCGCAATCGCGTCCGGGCGACCGCGTCGGGCGCGACCGCGATGGTCGAAGCCGCCTCGCACGGCCTTCGCGACGAACGCGCGCGGCACGCCGCGGCCGCCGGATCGCTGCGCGTCGATCCCGGTGCCGTGACGCGCGTCGCGCAGGCCGGCGCGCTGGACGTGTTCGCCGCCGGAAAGGACGTGCGCGTGGTGGACGATCGCGGCGTCGTCCGGCTCGGCCTGCGCGGCGCGCTCGTCGCGCAGACCAGCGCGGGCGTCATCGAAGAGACGCTCCGCTCGGCGATCGAGGAGGCGACCTCGTTCGGCGACGTCGGCCGCGCGCTTCCGAACGTCTGGGTCCTGCACGGCGCGCGCATGGCCGATTTCAGCGGGTTGGCCTCGGCCGACCAGGCCGTCGCCCTGGCGGTCGAAGAACTCGCCGGTCGCGAACCCGGCGCCCCGGTCGTCATCCTCGCCGCGCCGAACCGCGCGTAGGAAAGAGAAGAGCCGCCCGATCTCTCGGACGGCTCGTTTCGCGGGGACGGCGGCCGGCTACCGCGCCAGCGTGCTGTGCTTGCGCCCGTAGGCGAAGTAGATCGGCAGGCCGATCAGCAGCCAGACGATGAACCCGAACCACGGGAGCGGGATGCCCCAGATGTGTCCGATGCCGGTGGAGAGCAGCGGCCCCAGGACGATCAGCGCGAACGCGGAGACGGCCGACAAGATCGGGATCACCCAGTTGCCGAACGGCACGGAGAACCCGGTCGTGCTCGGATAGCGCTTGCGCAAGATCGGCACCGCGATGGCGACGAAGATGAACGCGACCAGCGTCCCCATGTTGGTCAGCGATCCGAGGATGCTGATCGGCGTGAAGGCCGCGATGATCGCGATGAAGATCGTGAACAGCACGGTGGAGAGGCCGGGCGTGCGGTACTTCGGATGCAGTTTCGAGAAGACGGGCGGCAGCAGTCCGTCGCGCGACATCGCGTAGAACACGCGGATCTGCCCGAACATCATGACCAGCAGCACGGTGGTCAAGCCGGCGATCGCGCCGACCGAGATGAGGGCGCTGGCCCAGCCGAGGCCCGGGATCTGGTCGATCGCGTAGGCGACCGGCTGCGGGACGTTGAGGTGGGTGTAGCTCACGATCCCGGTGAGGATCGCGGCGACGATGATGTAGAGGACCGTGCAGATGGCGAGGCTGCCGATGATGCCGATCGGCATGTCGCGCTTCGGGTTGATCGATTCTTCCGCGGCGGTCGACACCGCGTCGAAACCGATGTAGGCGAAGAAGACGAAGAAGGCGCCGAAGAGCGTTCCGCCCCAGCCGAACGGGAAGTACGGCGTCCAGTTGCCCTGGTTCACGTGGCCGACGCCGATCGCGATGAAGAACAGCACCACGCAGACCTTGAGCGTGACGATGACGTTGTTGACCATCGCCGACTCGTGCGTGCCTCGATACAAGAGCGCGCCGATGACGCAGATCACGGCGAATGCGGGGAGGTTCAGGATGCCGTGCAGCGCTTCGCCGGACGGCCCGGTGTCCCAATAGTTATGGAGCAAGGCTTGCGGGATCTGCCAGCCGATATGCGACATGAGCGTCGAGAAGTAGCCCGACCAGCCGACGCTGACCGTCGCCGCGCCGAGCGCGTATTCGAGGACGAGCGCCCAGCCGATGATCCAGGCGAAGCGTTCGCCGAGCGTCGCATAGGTGAACGTATAGGCGCTGCCGGCGACCGGCACGCGACTCGCGATCTCGGAGTAGCACATCGCGGCGAAGACGCTCACGAAGCCGGCGATGATGAATGAGATCGTGAGCGACGGGCCGGTGTACTTCGCCGACGCCACGCCGGTGAGCACGAAGATGCCGGTGCCGATGATGGCGCCGATCCCCATCGCCATCAGCGAGATCGGGCCGAGGGTCTTCTTGAGGGTGTGCGGTGTTTCGACCGCGACCAGTGCCGTGTCGATGTCACCCGCCTGGCCTAGGATATCCTCGAGGGGCTTAACGCGTTCAAGCATGCCTCGCGAATACGCCCTCGCTCCACGGCTCCCTGCGACTTTTGGCCTAAAGAGGCTTGGTGCCGATGTAGAGGCCGCGTCCGTTGACGCCCGCGGCGTCGTGCTCGACGGCGAGGCCGGCGGCTTCGAAGGCGCGCCGGTACTCGGCATCGGTGAAGAGCGTCATGCGGTGGGGCTCGGTGAACGTGCGGATGCCGTCGCGCTGGGCGATCGTGAAATGGAAGTTGAGGATCGAGATGTTGCCGTCCCGGCGGCTGACCGACATCCGCGAGATCTTCAGGTCCGGCTCGTCGACGAAGAGCGCGGAGACGGTCCCGTCCTGCCACAGCTCCGGCGCGATCCACGGCTCGATCACGATCACGCCGCCCGGCTGGAGGTGGCGCGCCATGTCGCGCACGACCTGGTCGAGCCGGCCTGCGTTGGGCAGGTAGCCGACCGACCCGAACATCGAGACGATCGCGTCGAATTTCCGGTCGAGATGGAAGCCGATCATGTCCATGCAGTGCAGGCGCACGCCGGGGAGCCGGCCGGCGGCGATCGAGAGCATCGAGCGATCGACGTCGATGCCCTCGCACTCATACCACTCGCGGAAGTGCGCCAGGTGCAGTCCGGTGCCGCAGGCCGCGTCCAGCAGCGCCTTGCCCGGCGATCGACGGCGCGCTTCGATCAGCTCCCGCACCGCGCGCGCTTCGGCGCCGTAGTCCTTGCCCATCGAACGATAGAGCGGATCGTAGAATTGGGCCGAGCGGGCGTACATCTATTTGACGAAGCGGATCGAGAGCGGGTACCGGTACGATATTCCCTTGCTCACGGCGACCGAGGCGAGGATCACGCAGACGAAATCGAAGAGCGCGTAGGCCAGGGCGATCGCGAGGAAGACGAACGCCGTCCCGAGCCCGGTGAAGAACTCGGGCGGCGGGTTTTCGGTGTGCGCGAGCGGCATATGGAGCATCAGCCGCAGGAACGCGACGACGTAGGCCGCGATCGCCACGAACATCACGATGCCGGCGGTTATCTGAAAGTTCAGCGCTTCGCGCGCGTTGTCCAGCGCGAACTTCGACGTGCCGTTCTTCGCCATCAGATAGAACACGAGCGGTCCGACGACGTGCGCGAACGGCAGTCCGGTCACCGCCAGAAGGCCCGAGAGGTGCGCGTAGAGCGCCTGGTTCCGCTCGTATGTCGTCAGCGTCTCGTCCATCGTTCCGCCTTTTCGCGGAGGTGGGGAATGGCCTTCCAACCGGGCGGCGAACGAGCGCAGAAATGCGCGATTACGACGTGCTCGTCCTAGGGGGCGGCAATGCCGGATGCGCCGCCGCGCTCGCGGCCGCGCGCCACGGCGCTCGCACCATGCTGATCGAACGCTACGGCTTCCTGGGCGGCACCGCGACGGCGTCGATGGTCGGACCGTGGATGACGTTCCATTCCGGGGAGAAGCGCATCGTGGGCGGGATCGCCCAAGAGATCGTGGAGCGCTTGATGCGGACCGGCGCGTCGCCCGGCCACATCGCCGACGCGTCGGACTACGTCCCGACGATCACGCCGTTCGACCCCGAGGCGCACAAGGCGCTGCTCTTCGAGATGATGGCCGAGAGCGGCGTCGACCTGCTCCTCCACGCCTGGTTCCTGCGCGCCGAGCTGCGCGAGCGGCCGGACGGGACGACCGAAGTCGACCGCGCGATCGTGGCGACCGTCGCGGGCGAGCGGGCGTATCGCGGCGAGATCACGATCGACTCGACCGCCGACGCCTACGTGGCGGCCTCGGCCGGCGTGCCGACCCAGCAAGGCGACGAGCGCGGACGCGTCCAGCCGGCCAGCCTGATGTTCCGCTTGAGTCACGTCGACCTGGACGAACTCGCTGCA
The DNA here is from genome assembly GCA_025451135.1 of Vulcanimicrobiia bacterium. GTDB lineage: Bacteria > Vulcanimicrobiota > Vulcanimicrobiia > Vulcanimicrobiales > Vulcanimicrobiaceae > JALYSX01. The sequence goes on from JANWKW010000156.1 coordinate 4,486, forward strand.
TATCTTCGGATGCACCCCGATCAGATGCGGACCTCGCTTCCGGCGGACGAACGGCAGGCCCCGGCGCTCACCGCCGTCGCCGGCCTCTACGACCTGTGGCACCAAGCCCAGGCCGACGGTACGGTCGCGGTCCCGCGCGAACTGGTCTCGTTCTTCATCTCGCCCTATCCCGACGAGGTGACCGTCAACATGACGCGCGTGACCGACGTCGATCCGCTCGATCCGGACGACATCACCCGGGCCGAGATCGCGGCGCGCGGTCAGGTGATGCAGCTGCTGCGGTTCTTCCGCGAACGCGTCCCGGGCTTCGGGAACGCGCGCCTGGCCGCGACCGGCACGCAGATCGGCGTGCGCGAGTCGCGCCGGATCGTCGGGCGGTACACGCTCACGCGCGAGGACGTGCTCGAGGCCCGGCAGTTCGACGACGCGATCGCCCGCAGCGCCTATCCGATCGACGTGCACAATCCGTCCGGCAGCGGCACGACCACGCACCGGCTGGCGCACGGCACCGCCTACGAGATCCCGTATCGCTGCATGGTCCCGATCAACCGCGAGCAGCTGCTGGTCGCGGGGCGCTGCATCTCTACCACCCACGAGGCCCTCGCGTCGACCCGCCTGACCCCGACCGTCATGACGCTCGGACAGGCAGCCGGAACTGCCGCCGCGCTCGCGAAGCAGAACGGCGTGCGCGTCGGGGATGTGGACGCGCGCGTGCTGCGCTCCGCCCTTTCCGCAGATGGTGTTGACCTGACCCGATGAACCACGCATTCAAATTGGCCCGCTACTACGGCATCTCGATCGCGTTCGCCGATCTCGGCGACTGGGGCGTCGACGAGCTGCGCTCGGAATACGACCCCAGCGGACCGAGCATCCGGATCAACGTCCGGAGCATCGAGAACATGAAACCGGCCGAAGCCGGCGAGTTCATCACGCTCGCGCTCGGCCACGAACTCTACCACCACCGCGAGCACACCGGAGAGATCCCGAAGCTCGCGAACCGCGCCGATCGCGAGAAGGCCGCCAACGAGTTCGCGCACGAGCTGCTGGTCCGGTCGTGACCCTGTTCGGCGGCATCGACGGCGGTCAATCGTCGACGACCGCCGTGGTCGGCGACGCGGACGGGCGCGTCCTCGGGCGCGGCAGCGCCGGGCCTGCCGATGAGGTCGGATGCGACGCGCGTTCGACCCGCCTCAAGGACGCGCTCGAAGGCGCGCTGGCCGCGGCGCTCGACGATGCCGGTCTGCCGCGCGATACCAGGTTCGAAGCGATCGTCGCGGGCGTCAGCGGGTACGCCGGCGCGTCCGTCGGCATCGCCCCGGGGTTCAATGCCGCGCGCGTGCGGCTGATGCACGACGCCCCGATCGCGCACGTCGGCGCGCTCGGCGGCGGGCCCGGCGTCATCGTCATCGCCGGCACCGGTTCGGTCGTCTACGGCGTCGGTGCCGCCGGACGCGCCGTGACCGTCGGCGGTCTCGGCTACGTCTTCGGCGACGAGGGCAGCGCGTTCGGCATCGCGCGCCGGGCGATCCGCGAGGCCGACGAGAACGGCGCGCTGCGGCGGCGCGCCGCGGCCTTCTTCGGCGAGGCTTCGGCGCTCGACGTCGCGCGCGCGGTCTACGCCGGGCGCATTTCGCGCGACCGCGTGGCCGCATTCGCGGCCGAGCTGCTGGCGGTCCCGGATGCCGACGTCGAGCGGCTCGTCGACGCCGAGGTGGCCGCCTTAGCCCGGCAGATCGCGCGCGCGAAGGCGATGGTCGCCGCGAGCGGACCGGTCGCGGCGACCGGCGGCATGACGCGCGACGCCTATTACATGAAGCGGCTCGGGCGGCTCGTGGACCTGGTCGCGCCCCTGGACGACCCGGCGATCGGCGCGCTGTCGATGGCGCGCAGCACGGCATGAACGTCCTCGACGCGCTGCGCGGCAAGCTGATCGTCTCGGTGCAGGCGAAGGATGGATCGGCGCTCGACGATCCGGTCGTGCTGGCCGCGCTGGCGCGCGAAGCGCAGGACGCCGGGGCGGCCGGATTGCGGATGCAAGGCGTCGCGAACATCGCGGCCGCGCGGGCGCGCACGAGCGTGCCGATGATCGGGATCATCAAGCGGGCCTATCCGGGCTTCGAACCCTACATCACGGCGACGCCCGTGGAGGTCGAGGCGCTGCTCGCGACCGGCGTCGAGATCGTCGCGTTCGACGCGACCGGCCGTCCCCGGCCCGGCGGCGTGACCGTGGCCTCGCTGATCGCGGCCATCCACGCCGGCGGGGCGCTGGCGATGGCCGATTGCGCGGAGGCCGGCGACGCCGAGCGAGCGGCCGCCGCCGGCGCGGACATCCTGGGCTCGACCCTACGCGGCTATACAAAGGAGACCGCCGGTGCCCGGCTGCCGGCCCTGGACCTGGTCCGGGCGATGACCGGCAAGGGCGCGTTCGTCATCTGCGAGGGCGGCGTGCATGCACCCGCCCAGGGGCGGGCGGCGCTCGAAGCCGGGGCGGACGCGATCGTGGTCGGCACCGCCATCACCGGGGTCGGCTGGCTCGTCCGGGAGTTTTCCGATCCTCTGGCAAAAAGGCGGGAAAGCTAAGGCTATTCCAAGCCTAAAGTCGGTGCGGGACGTTCGGGCCCATGCCTATCATCTGGTAAAGCAGACTCGCGAGCCTCAGGAGACGTACGTTGGTGGAGAATAGGGATCCGGTCGTGCACCTCGACCGGAACTTTTGGATTGTTACGGCGGTTTTCGCCGTGCTCTCCGCGATTTCGGTCTGGTATTTCGGCACGTTCGACTTCGTGAGGCTCCTCCCCGAGTCGGCCGCTCCGGCCGGGGACATCGACGCCCTGACGCGCTTCCTGCTGATGTCGTCCGGGCCGCTGTTCATCTTCGTGATCGGCTACCTGCTGTATTTCACGATCGCGTACCGCGTCCGCAGATCGGACCCGCCGGACGCGATCGGCACGCAGATCCACGACAACCACTCGCTCGAGCTGTGGTGGACCGTCATCCCGACGATCTTCGTGGTCGTCATGGCGATCTTCAGCGTCAAGATCTGGTACAACATCGAGGTCGCGCAGCCGACCAACGGCATCGCCGTCGAGTCGATCGGCCATCAGTGGTACTACACGTTCCGCTACCCCAACGTGCACGGCGAGATCCCGAACGAGATGCACCTCGAGGTCGGCGTCCCGGTCACCCTGCACGTCACCTCGAGCGACGTCATCCACTCGTTCTGGGTGCCGACCATGCGCATCAAGGCAGACATGGTGCCGGGCCTGATCAACACCCTGCACTTCACGCCGCTCAACCCGGGGACGTACAAGATCATCTGCACCGAGTTCTGCGGCACGCTCCACGGCGAGATGGAGAAGCAGACCGTCGTGATCGAGGATCACGCCCACTTCACCGCCTGGTATAACGGCTGGGTCGCCAAGACCAAGAACGTCAGCGACGCGATCGCCGCCGCCAGCGCGGGCGCGATCCCGCTGACCGGGGGCAGCGCGAGCGCCGGCCAGGCGACCTTCGCGGCCAAGTGCTCGGCCTGCCACAAGATCGCGCCGTTCGATCAGAAGATCGTCGGCCCGGGCCTCAAGGGCATCCTCGACGATCCCAAGCATCCGAACCTCGTGGACGGCCAGAAGGCGACGCCCGAGAACGTCGCGGCGATCCTCCAGCACGGGTACAAGGGCGACATCGGCGCCATGCCCGATATGACGGCGAACGGTCTGAGCAACAAGGACATCGCCAACCTCGTCGAGTTCCTGAAGAACCAGAAGTAAGCGGAGTTACGAATGGCAACAGCAACAGTCCACGCTGGCGGGATCGCCGACCACGTCCATCCGGAACCCCACGGCTTCGTCCGCAAGTACATCTTCTCGATCGACCATAAGATCATCGGCGTCCAGTACCTGATCACGGGCTTCGTGTTCCTGGTGCTGGCGGGTCTGCTCGCCGAGGTCATCCGGGTGCAGTTGATGCACGCCAACGGCGGCTTCGTCAGCGCCGACACGTACAACGAGGTCTACTCGATCCACGGCTCGGCGATGGTCTGGCTGGTCATCATCCCGCTGGCCACCGGGGCGTTCGGCAACTTCGTCTTCCCGCTCCAGATCGGCGCGCGCGACGTCGCGTTCCCGTGGCTGAACATGGTCTCGTTCTGGCTCTTCCCGCCGGCCGGGCTGCTGCTGTTCGGATCGTTCCTGCTGGGCGCGCCGGCGGCCGGCTGGACCGAGTACCCGCCGATGTCGCTCCAGGGCGCGCCGGGCACCTCGATGTGGTGCGCCGCCATCTTCCTGGTCGGCATCTCGTCGACCATGACCGGCCTGAACTTCCTGGTGACGCTGATCAAGATGCGCGCGCCGGGCATGACCTTCACCCGGATGCCGCTGTTCTGCTGGGCGCAGTTCGCGACCGCGCCGATGTCGATGATCGCGACGACCGCGCTCGCGGCGGCGCTCGCGGCGCTGTTCATGGAGCGCCAGTTCGGCGTGCCGTTCTTCGATCCGACCAAGGGCGGATCGCCGATCCTGTGGCAGCACATGTTCTGGTTCTACTCGCACCCGGCCG
>JANWKW010000157.1 GCA_025451135.1 Vulcanimicrobiia bacterium
CATCACCCCGGGCGAGCGATCGTCGAGTCGCGGATTGCTGCCTTGAAACCAGGCGCGCGCGACCGACCCGTCGCCGGCTTCGGTGATCATCAGTGCGAGCTGGAGCGCGAATCGAAGGACGTGTGGCCGTTGCGGCTCTCTCTCGGACATCCATTGCTGGACCGCCCGGGTCTCCGAGACGCCTCCGATGACCGCGACCAGCGAAAGACCCAGCATGTCGACGAGCGAGCGGACGACCTCGCCGATCGGTTGTGACATCGCTTGCGCGTGAGCTTCCTCATCGCTGAGGATCTCGAATTCGTGGGCCTTCTCCCTCATCTTAGTGACAACTATACCCCCATGAACCCCATCTGTAAATCCACCCTAAATCACAGATCGCACCTCCGATATGGGGCCGACAGCCGATACCTTCAGTTTTTTGGAGGTCGCCGAGTGCCACCCATATGACACCGGCAAGGCGCAGACTGCGAGCATGGACCTGCTCGGGGCCGCCTGCCCCGGCCGCTATGCGGTCGTCGACGTCGAGCCCACCGGCTTCAGCCCGGCGAACGACCGGGTCGTCGAGGTCGCGTGCGTCGTCGTACAGGATCGCCGGGTCGAGCATCGCTGGAGTTCGCTGGTCCATCCCGGCCGTCCGATCCCCTGGCGGGCGACCCGGGTGCACGGCATCACCGACGCGGACGTGGCGCTGGCCCCGTCGTTCGCTCGGGTCGAGCGCGAGCTGCTCGCGCTCTGCATCGGAGCCACCGTGGTCGCGCATAACGCCGCATTCGATCTGAGCTTCCTCACCGCACTGCGGGACCGGCCGCACCTGTGCACGCTGGCGCTCGCGCGCCGCGCCTTTCCCCACGCGCCCGACCACAAGAACCAGACCCTGCGCCGCTATCTGGCGATCGACCGCGACCCGCTGCTGCGCGGCCTCGCGGCGCACCGGGCGTTGGCCGACGCCCAGGTGACCGCCGCGATCCTGCTGCGATGCCTTGCCCGGCTCGCGCGAGCGGCGGCCTAGGGATCGACCTTCGCGACCCGCAGGGTGGCGTCGCCGATCGGCCGATGCCACACGACCGTGCTGCCCGCCCGGGCCCCGGTCAGCGCTTGGGCGAGCGGCGAGGAGATGCCGATCGCCCCGGCGGCCGGGTCGGCGTCTTCGTCGTTGACGATCGCGTAGCTCGCGCGCGCGCCGCGTTCGTCGATCACCTCGATCCGCGATCCGAAGCCGGCCACGCCGGGCGCGACCTCGACGACGACGGCGCGCTCGCGCCGCTCGTCGTCGAGCTGTGCGAGCGCGGCTACGAGGACGTAGTAGGGCGCGCGGGCCGAGAGGATCGTGGGCTCCGGCCGGTCATCGTCGTCTTTGACGAACGCGCGACTCACCGCACGTTACGGCGTGGCGGATGCCGCCGGCGCGGGTGTGCCGGCTCCGTCGTCCGCTTCGATCTGGTTGGTGACGGTGAACGACCCGAGGCTCTTAGACGCGGTGAAGATGCCGCCGACGGTGACCGTCGCGCCATCGGTCACGCCGACGTGGCCGTGGGCGTAGATGTTGACGCACTTCGTCTCGCAGACCTGGAACGTCGTGTAGTCGTTGCCCTTGCGCGACGTCTTCTGCTTGACGTCGGTGACGGAGCCGTGCACCGAGACGTGCTTTCCGTCGAAGGCGCCCGGATTGGCGACGATCGCATCGATCGAGTCGGCCGCGAGGACGGGGGCGGTGAGCAGCGCACACGCGCCGATGAAAGCGAAGATCTGCTTGGTCATCGAGTAGGCGGTCCTTCCAGCGCCGAGGCGCGTCGCGGGGGACGGAGAGACCGGACGTTCTTGGGCCGGCCGGGCTAATCCCCGCAGCAGTTCGCGATCAGCTGCCCGCAGCGAACGCAGAAGACCTTGCACTTCTTGTAGGCCACGTCGGTTCCGCCGCAGCGATAGCAACGCAATCCGTCCATTCCTCGCGCTTCGCCCGGCCCGGGGCGGGCACCCGCCCGCGGCGCAGAGAAAACGCCCGGCATGAGTCTCGATATCGCGGTGGCGTACGCGAAGCGCTACGACCTCGCCGCCCTGCTGATCGTGCGCGAGGGCGAGACCGTCGTCGAAGCCTACGACTCCGGCTGGAACGCCGAGAAGCCGCACGCGATCTACAGCGGCACCAAGAGCTTTTGGGGCGTCGCCGCCGTCTGCGCCCATCGCGACGGCATCCTGGATCTCGACGAGACGGTCGGCGCGACGTTCCCGGCCTGGGCCGAAGAGCCGGGCAAACGCCTGGTGACGCTGCGAATGCTCCTCAACCTCACCGCCGGCATCGGCTTCGGCGGACTCGGCAATGCGGTACCGACGTACGAAAAGGCGCTCGCCGTCCCGCTCAAGGACGTGCCCGGTTCGACCTTCACCTACGGCGGCATCCCGCTCCAGATCTTCGGCGCGGTGCTCGCGGCGAAGCTCGCGCCGCGCGAGCAGACGCCCCACGACTATCTGCGCGCGCGCGTGCTCGATCCGATCGGCGTGACCGTCGATTCGTGGAAGACGCTGGCCGACGGCACGCATCCGCTCCCGACCGGCGTCTACATCACCGCGCGCGAGTGGCTCAAGTACGGCGCGTTCGTGATGGCCGGCGGTTTCGAGGAGACGCTTCGCGGTTCGGCCGCCAACCCGCGCTACGGCCTAGGCTGGTGGCTGGGCGCGAAGGACGCGCCCGACGACCTGTTCTATGCGAGCGGATCGGGCGGACAAGGCATGTACGTCGCGCCCTCGCAGAACCTGATCGCCGTGCACTTCGGGCAGAAGGCCTCGTACAATCACAAGGCCTTCCTCAAGCGCCTGTTCACCTGAACAGATCGTCGAGTGCCTTGACATTGATGGTATCGGTCGCCATGCCGAGCAGCGGCAGGTGCCACGACTCCTCGATGGTGCGCAAGACCGAGTAGTGGTTGTAGGGGATCCGGCCCGCGAACCCGCGCTTGACCGGATCGCCGATCGCCACGAACGGGCTCAGCCCGCCGCCGTATTGGCCGCCGGCCGGGAAGAACGACGCCGCCGGCGGGACGAACGGCGAATCGCAGCACGCATCCGCGTTGAGCCATCCGCCGGTCGCCTTGTTCCCGTTATAGTCGGTCTCGTCGGTCATCACGAAGATCACCGAGTTCTTCGTCCAGGCCCGCGACGCCATGATCTTGGCGACCCACTGGCCGACGAACGCGTCCCCGTCGACCCGCAGCTTCATGTCGTCGGAGTACGGGCAATCGTCGTCCGGCTGACCGTGCATGTCGCGGCAGACGTTCGGCGAGATCCAGACGTAGCGCGCGAGTTCGCCCTTCGCCAGATCGCTCGAGAGCCGGGTCAGCGGGACGTCGTGCTTGAGGCGCGCGAGGTTGGTCCGGATGTCGTCGAACAGGACGAACGGGTTGTGGCGCGCGACGTAGAGCGCCTTGTTCGGGTCCGTCGGATAATAGGCACCCATGAAGCCCGAATACGGCATCGACTCCATGTAGGCCGTCCACGAGAGGTGGGCCGCCTCGAGCTGGTCCACGATGTTGACGTGGTCGAAGCGCTGCATCGGGTCGTCGCTGTTCGAGTACCAGTTGTTGCCCGACGTGATCGCGATGTAGTTCGGCAGGCTCGGGTGCGTGACGCCGTAGTACTGCGCGGCGTAGGCGTACTTCTTGGCCAGCGCCGAGATGTGCGGCGCGGCCGCGTTGCCGATCACGCTCTCCTGGCTATGGTTCTCGAGCATGAGGATCACGACGTGGTCGAACCGCGGCACGGCTGCCGCGGCCGATGCGCTCGAGATCGCCCAAGCGGCGACGAAGGCGACGAGCGTTCCGATGAGGCGATGCACTATTCCATTCTCCTAGATGCTGCGACGGCGGCGGCGAACGCCGTCTCGCCTTTGGTCAGTTCGTGATAGAGCGCGATGCTCGACGCGTTCGACGTGACGCTCAGGCGCCACCAGGCGAGGGCGGCGGCGTCCCCCGGCTTGACGTCGTACTTCGGGGCGAGCGCGTCGAGGGACGGGCGGATCGCGTGGGCGGCGTGGACGCTCAAGACCCAATCGTGATCGCTCAGGAAGTTGACGAAGGCCTCGAGCGGCGGCAGGGCCGCGAGCGCGATCGCGCCGCCCGCATCCCGCGTGAGGAGGCCGTAGGCGAACGGATCGACGCCCGCCAGCATCGCGGCGGCGGCGCACCAGGTCGCGACCTTCTTCTCGTCGCCGAGCGACGGCGCGGCGTGCGCCGAGAGCAGCACGGTCACGAATCGCGCGTCGTGTCCGCGCGCGATCGCCTCCGCACCCGAGAGCACGTGGTGCCCGCCCGTGTCGCCGATCGAGAGTTCTTTGAAGAACGTGCCGTCGTCTTCGTACTGGAAGACGACCGTCTTCATCACGTCGTGGAAGAGCGCCGCCAGGATCACGACGTCGCGATCGACCGCGCCGCGCTTATCGAAGTAGACGCCGTCGTAGGTCGTGGCGAATTGCTCGGCCATTCGCGCGTTGAAGAGTTCGTGCACCAGCAGGCCGCCCGGGTAGGCGTGATGCGAATCGTCGGCCGAGCCGGGCGTCGACCAGAACGGCTGCACTGGGCCGGGGCGCTCGGTACCGGCCGGAAAGATGCCTTCGACCGGGTCGTCCGGCCTCACGAAACCGGCTCGCGCCATCGCATCGCGCAGGGCGATCCGCGAGGCCGGCGTCGGGTAACGGCGGGCGTAGTGCGGGGACGGATCGTCGAGCAATGCCAGTCCGGCCGCGCGCATCTTGGCATCGCCGATGGATCCGGCCAGCGCGCGGATCGCGTGGTACTGCGCGCGCACGAAGGGCGAAGCGTAGGCGATGTAGGCGGCCCGCTCGTTGGCCGGCGAGAGCCCTTGCGGCACCGGCGGCAACGCCGACGACCCGGCGATCTTCTGCATCCGGTCGAGCGCCCGGGCCGGCTCGGCGAACAGCGGCAGCGCCGCGACCGCGCCCGCTCCCAGGAACGCCGCACGAGAGAAGCCGGAGGAGGAATGGCTGACGCACATACCTCAGCGCCGCTTCGACGCGAACGGGGGACAGCCTCGCGCACTCGCTCGCACAAACGCGTCAGATTTCCACCTAATTCTCTAGTCACAAACTCAGGAAGCGGTTCGATAATGCGGGCAAGATGCGTTACGGCAACGGCGTCGTCCGACAGCTTCTGCGACGCCTGAAGCGGCCGGCGGAACTCGAATCGCTGCCGCTCGGCAAGGCGCTTCGCCACGCACTGGGGTCGCCCAGCGCGTTCGAGGCCGCGCGCGTCGCCATCGATAACGCGTTCGCCGCGTGCGGTCCGGCCGGCGAACGCTACCGCCACATCATCTGGGCCTACGATGTCGAGCGCACCATCACGCGGGAAGAGGCAGCCCAAGAACTGTCGGTCTCGCCGCGGCATTTCTTCCGCCTGCGCGCCGAAGCGGTCCAAGCGCTCTCCGACTACGTCGCGCGCCTGCTCGGCGGACCGCCGGCGCGATCGCCGGCGACGTCCTCAAGCGCCTGTTCGGAACGCGTAGAATCGTGACGCGTCGTGCGTCGATGCGATAGAACAGAACATGCGCCGAGACCGCTCTACCAGGTCGTCGTGATGCCGGCCTTCGCGAGCGGGGCGAGGTACGTCGCGACGTACGTCTTGTAGCGCGCGACCGCTGCGGCATATGCGGCGTCGTAGCGGGCGGCGTACTCGAGTTGGGCGGGCGTCGGCGGTGCGGCGGCTCCGAAGCCGCCGGGGGCGTCTTCGCGCAGACCGCCGGGCCGTTGGATCGAATCCTCGTCGTTGTGATAGTCGGCGGTGAAGAGCGCGAAGATGGCGTCGCGCTCGGCCAGCGCCTTCGCGACGAGCGCCGCCGTGTCGCCGGTCGCGGTCTTCTGCGCGTCGGTCAGCGCCTTCTTCTGCGCGTCGAGCCGGTTGAGCGTGACGTTGATGGCGCCCGCCGTCGTCAGGTTCTTCTTGGCGAAGCGGTACGCGGCGAGGTAGTCGGCCTGCGAGTACGGCGACTGCGGGTCGGCCGCGACCTTGAAGCGCTGCGTGTAGGTGTGCCCGTTCAGGACGATGCGGGCCGCGTACGTCCCCGGCGGCACGCCGGCCCCGATCTGCGGGCCGCGATACTCCGGCCGGGCGGCGCCCATCCACTGCGGCACGCCGTCTTCGCGCAGATTCCAGACGACGCGATTGATGCCGGCGACGTTGGTGACGCCCGGACCGGCCGATCCGCGCACGGCCTGCGCACCGGGTTCGCGTTTGACCTCCGGTTTGATGTGCCGGATGACGCGACCCGACGCATCCAGGATCTCGATGCCGGGCGCGACGGCCTGCGGCGCCGCCTGATAGAACGACAGGATCGCGCCCGACGGCGGGTTCTGGCCGGAGTAGCGCGTGTAGAGCCCTTCATCGTTGGAATGCGTGATGTATTCGTACGTGGTCCGGACCGGGAACAGCATCGCGCCCTGGCGCTGCGCGCGCATCAGGTCTTGGAGCGGCGCGATGTCGTCGAGGATCCACAGCGCGCGCCCGTGCGTCGCGATCGCCAGATCGCCGAACTGCGGCTGGATGCGGATATCCCGGACCGAGACGGTCGGGAGATTGAGCTGCAGCGACGTCCAGTGCGCTCCGCCATCGTGGGAGGCCCAGATCCCTTGCTCCGTCCCCGCATAGAGCAGGTCGCGGTCGCGGGTATCGGCGCGCACCGTGCGCACGTACTGGTCGGCCGGCAAGCCGTTCACGATCTTCGTCCAGTGCGCGCCGTAGTCGTGGGTCGCGAACAGATACGGGGCGTAATCACCCGAGCGGTGCCGGTCGACCGTCGCGTAGGCGGTGGCGGCGTCGAAGTTCGACGGCGAGACCGTCTCGACGCGCCCGAACGGACCGACGTCTTTCGGCTCGACCCGCGTCCAGTGCTTGCCGTCGTCGCGCGTGAGCTGCACCAGGCCGTCGTCGGTGCCGACCCAGATCGTGCCGGCCCGGACGGGCGACCCTTCGATATCCAGGATCGTATCCGAGAACTCCGCGCTCGAGGCGTCGAGCGCCAGCGGACCGCCCGCCGGCTGCTGGTGCGCCTTGAGGTTCAGCGTCAGATCCGGGCTGATCGGCGTCCAATGCACGCCGCGGTCCGGGGATTGGAAGACCACGCTGCCGCCGAGCCACACCAGGTGCGGATTCCACGGAGCGAACGCGATCGGCGAGTCCCAGTTGAAGCGGTACTTGCGCGCGTAGAGCGTGAAGTCGTTGCGCGAGAAATCGTAATACGGCTGCACGCCGCGACCGGACATCGTCTTCTTGTCGTAGTCGAAGACCGTCCCGGTCTGCAGATCGGTCATGATGTGGCGCGGATCGCTCGGATCGGGGACGGCCCACATGCCGTCGCCGCCGACCACGCGAAGCCAGTCGTCGTCCTTGATGCCTTCGCGGTCCCTCGAGTTCGACGGGCCGCAGAACGCGTTGTTGTCTTGGAGCGGCGCGCAGACCCAGTACGGATTCTCGCCGACCGAGAGCCCGACGTGGTAGACCTCTCCGATCGCGAGGTTGCGCGAGAACGACCAGTTCTTGCCGCCGTCGAGCGTGAGCGCGTAACCGCCGTCCTCGCCGACCATCATGCGCTTCGGATCGTTGGGCGCGATCCACATGGCGTGGTAGTCGACGTGCACCGGGTCGGCCGTCTCGTGGAACGTCTTGCCGCCGTCCTTCGACTCGGCCAGCATCTCCGAAACGGCATAGACGTGGTTGGCGTCGGACGGATCGACGTTGAGATGGGTGAAGTAGAACGGGCGCTGGTCGACCAGGGTGTCGTCGCTGACCATCGTCCAGTTCTCGCCGGCGTCATCGGAGCGCCACAGGATGCCGCCCTTGGCCTCGATGATGGCGTAGATCCGCTTCGAATCGCTCGGCGCGATCGCGACCGCGCTGCGTCCCATGATCCCGGCCGGCAGACCGTGCCCGGTCAACCGGGTCCAGGTCGCGCCGCCGTCGGCGGACCGCCAGATCCCGTCGTCGGGACCGCCCGAGTGGAACGTCCACGGTTCGCGGCGGAACTGCCAGATGCTCGCGTAGACGATGCGCGGATCGTTCGGATCCATCGCGAGCTCCGACGCGCCGCTCTGCGGACCGACGTAGAGGGTGTGCGACCAGGTCGCGCCGCCGTCGTTCGTGACGTAGACGCCGCGATCGAGGCTATCCGCGAACACGTCGCCCAGCGCGGCGACGATGACGTGGTTCGGATGCTTCGGGTCGATCAGGATGCGGCCGATGTGCCGCGTGGGGCGCAGGCCGACGTTCGTCCAGGACTTGCCGCCGTCGACGGTCTTGTAGACGCCGTCGCCGTACGACACGTCGTTGCGCGGATTGGTCTCGCCCGTCCCGACCCAGACGACGTTCTCGTTCGTCGGGTCGATGGCGACCGCGCCGATCGCCGCGACCGGCTCCTTCTCGAAGACCGGCGTCCAGGTCGCGCCGGCGTTCTCGGTCTTCCACACTCCGCCGCCCGCCGCACCGAGGTAGTAGAGGTTGGGATCGCCGGCCGTCCCGGCGACCGCGGCGACCCGGCCGCCCGAGACGGCCGGGCCGATCTGACGCCACTTGAGCGCGTCGAGCGGGCCGGGCGCCGGCGTGGCTGCGCGCGCGAGGGACGGAACGCACGCGAGCAGCGCCGCGCACAGCATCACACGATGAAGACGAACGATCATGCTACGGCGTCGTCTTGAGCGTCTTGATGACCGGAAGCGCTTTCTTCCCGGCGGCCTTGAGCGCGGCGTCGACGCCCGGCAGCGTGCCGGTGACGAACGCGTTGTACTTCGCCATGCCGTCCGCGAACGCGGCGTCCATGCGACGCGCGTACGACGCCACCGGCGGCGTGACCAGCCCGGTGAACATCAAGCCGTTGATATCCTCGCGCAGCGCGCCCGGACGTTGGATCGAGTCCTCGCCGTTCTGATAGTTCGCGGTCAGCGCGTCGAAGAGCGCCTTGTGCGCGGCGCTGGCCGCGTCGAGCGTCTTGACGAGGTCCGCCGGCCCGTTCTTCTTGGCATCGGCCGAGGCCGCGTCGAGCGCTTTCTTCACGCTATCGAGATCGTTGAGCGCCGTGTCGAGGGTCGAGAGCGCGCCCATGTACTTCTTCGAGAACGCGTAGGCAGCGTCGAACTGCGCCTGCGTGAACGCCGTGTGCGGATCCGCTTTGACGACGAACTTCTGGACCCAGCTCTTGCCGTCGAGCGTCAGACGCACCGCATAATTCCCGGGCGGCGCGCCCGGGCCTTCGTCGGGCCCTTGGAACCCGCGCGCGCCGCCGTCCCACTTGACCGGTCCGTCGATCTGGAAATCCCAGACGTAGCGGTTCACGCCGGACGCGTTGTCGACGTAGGGCTGGTCCGCACCGCCGACCTTGTGCGTGCCGGAGACGGTCCGGATCACCTTGCCGGCCGCATCGATGATCTCGATCTTCGGCGCCGTCTTAGCCGGCTGCTTCTGGTAGAACGAGACGATCGCGCCGTACGGCGGATTGTCGGCCGCGTAGTTCGTGTAGTTCCAGCCTTCGTCGTTCTGATGCAGGTTGTACTCGTACGACGGACGCGGCGCGAACAGGTAGGCGCCGCGGCCTTGGGCGCCCGTCAGGCCTTGGACCGGCCCGAGATCGTCCATGATGTAGACCGAGCGGCCGTGGGTCGCGACCACCAGATCGTTGGCCTGGATCTGCTGGCGGATGTCCTGCACCGACGACGCCGGCATCTCGTTCTGGAACGATTGCCATGTGGCGGCACCGTCGAACGAGACCTGGATGCCTTGCTCGGTACCGAGGTAGACGACGTCCTTGTTGCGCGCGTCCGGCCGGATCGTGCGCAGGTAGATGTCGTCTGCCAGTCCTTTGACGATCGAGGTCCACGTCTTGCCGTAGTCGTGGGTGACGAACGCGTAGGGTTTGAGGTCGCCGGAGAAGTGACGGTCGAGGATCATGTACGCCGTTCCCGGGACGACCGGCGAGGGCGCGATCGTCTCGACGCGGCCGAACGACGGCAACCCCGGCGGAGTGACGTTGCTCCAGTGCGCGCCGCCGTCGCGGGTGAGCTGCACCAAGCCGTCGTCGGTACCGACCCAGATCTCGCCCTTGCGCAGGGTCGAACCTTCGATGTCGATGATCGTGTCGCTGTACTCCGCACCGGAGACGTCGTGGACCATCGGCCCCCCGGTCGGCTTCTGGTGCGACTTGTCGTTGAGGGTGAGGTCCGGCGAGATCGTCTTCCAGCTGATGCCGCGATCGGTCGACTGGAACACCACGTTGGCGCCGATCCACGCGATGTGGCCGTCCCACGGCGCGAACGCCACCGGCGAATCCCAGTTGAAGCGGTACTTGGAGGTCGAGAGATCGTACGACTCTTGCGAGTTCGAGAAGTACGGGATCGCGAGCCAGCCGTCGAGGGTCTTCTTGTTGAAGAGCGTCAGGAAGCCGTTCTCGGAATCGCTCCAGATCCAATCGGGATCGATCGGATCGGAGACGGCCCATTCCCCGTCGCCGCCGGTCGAGGTGTACCAGAACTTGTTCTGGATGCCTTCGGGATCGCGCGAGTTGGACGGGCCGCACCACGCGTCGTTGTCCTGGAGGCCCGCGCAGATGGTGTACGGGTTCTCGTTGGAGAGGCCGACGTGGTAGATCTGCGCGATCGGCAGGTTGGCCGAGAAGAACCAGTTCGCGCCCTTATCGTTGGTCAGCGCGTAGCCGCCGTCCTCGCCGATGATCATGCGCGAGGGGTCGTTGGGCGCGATCCACATCGCGTGATAGTCGACGTGCGTCTGACGCGCGATCGTGCGGAACTTCTTGCCGCCGTCCGTCGAGAGCGCGAGGTTGTTGGAGATCGCGTAGACCCGGTTCGGATCCTTCGGATCGACGGTCACGTGCGAGAAGTAGAACGGGCGCTGATCCGCGTTCGTATCGCTGCTCACGAGCGTCCAAGTCGCGCCGGCGTCGTCGCTGCGCCAGAGGATGCCCGAGGTCGACTCGATCAGCGCGTAGACGCGGTTGTCGTCGCTGGGCGCGACCGCCAGGCCGTAGCGGCCGGTGGTGCCGTCGGGGAGACCGTGTCCGGTCAGCTTGGCCCAAGTGCGGCCGCCGTCAGTCGACTTGTAGAGGCCGTCGTCGGGGCCGCCGCTCGAGAAGTTCCAGGGCTGACGGCGGAACTGCCAGATGCCGGCGTAGATGACGTTGGGATGCTGGGCGCTCATCGCCATGTCGCTCGCGCCGCTGCTCGGGCCGACGTAGAGCGTCTTGTTCCAGGTCTTCCCGCCGTCCCAGGTGACGTACACGCCGCGATCCGGGCTGTCCGCGAACAGATCGCCGAGCACGCCGACGATCACGTGCTTGGAGTTGGACGGATCGACCAGCACGCGTGAGATCTGGCGCGAGGTCGCCAGGCCCATGTTCGTCCACGTCTTGCCGCCGTCGGTCGTCTTCCACAGCCCGTTGCCGTACGAAACGTCGTTGCGAGGATTGGCCTCGCCGGTGCCGACCCAGACCGTGTTGTCGTCGTTCGGGTCGATGGCCACGTCGCCGATCGCGCCGATCTTGGTGAAGGCCGCTTCCCAGGTCTGGCCGCCGTTGGTGGACTTCCATGCGCCGCCGCCGGCCGAGCCGAGCCAATACAGCTTGGGATCGCGGACCGAGCCCGCGACCGCGCTGACGCGCCCGCCGCCGGCGGCCGGACCGACCTCGCGCCAGCCGAGATGCGCGAGCGGCGGCCCGGGCGTCGGCGTCGCGGTCGGCGACGGAGAGGGCGTGGGACTCGGATGGGGCGTCGGACTCGGCGACGCGGCCAATGCCAACGTCAGAGCGATCAGAGCGAAGCAGCGACCCACGAACAACCTCCGGAAGCGACGAGCGATAGGCGAAGCCTGCGCTACGGCGCGCGCTTTTCCTACCGTCGCCGAATCAGAGATGTATCAAAACGCGGCCGGCGAGGATGCCGAGGTAGCAGAGCACGAGGCTCGCGACCACGCTGCCGCCGATGTAGCCGAGCGCGATCAGTGGCGGACGATTGACGATCAGGCCGACCGCTTCGAGCGAGAACGCCGAGAAAGTGGTGAATCCGCCGAGGACGCCGACCATCAAGAAGAGCCGTACCCCCGAGGTCATGCCGAACGCGCGCCCGAGCGCGAGCTCGCCGACGAGGCCGATCAGCAGGCTGCCGGCGAGATTGATGGCGAGCGTGCCCCAGGGGAAGTACGGACCGAACCGGTGGAGCGACGCGATGCCGAGCAGATAGCGCCCCGACGAGCCGACGGCTCCGCCCAGCGCGACCGCGAGAAGGTTCCGCCAATCGACGCTCACGGCGCGGCGTGCGTCGCCTTGGCGCGCTCGAGCCGCGGGACGTTGACGTTGACCGCCCACCATTGTGAGAATCCGATGAGACCGATCAGCAGGACGAAGAAGGCGATCAGCCCGTAGCCCCACAGTCGGCGTTTGGCGGGTGACATTCCGGCGTAGCGGCTCATGCGAGAAAGGTCTCTCCTCTAGAGGAGTGGGGCTGTGGCTCCGATACTAGCACATATGCTTTCCAAGTTCGCCGCGCTTTCCGCGGGGCTCGCGATTTTTTGTACCGCGGCCGCCCAGGCCGCCCCGGTGCGGACGGTCGCATCGGCGACCACCGTCGCGGCCTACGCGAACGTCCTCCACACCATCAACCCGCAGTTGCCGCGTTGGCAGAGCCGCGATCTCGCGAGCCGTCTGCTGCGCAACGCGTCGCGCTGGCGGATCGATCCGAATCTGCTCGCGGGCCTGGTGACGGTCGAGTCGCGCTGGCACACCCACGCGCGTTCGCGCGTCGGCGCGATCGGTCTGGGCCAGTTGATGCCGGGAACCGCCGCGGCGCTGCACGTCGATCCGCGCAACGCCGGCCAGAACCTGGCGGGCTCGGCCCGCTACCTGAGCGGTCTGCTCGACCGCTTCTCCAAGAGAGCGAACCGCCTGGCTCTGGCTTGCGCCGCGTATAACGCCGGTCCGCAGGCGGTCGTGCGCTACGGCGGCATCCCGCCGTTCGCGGAAACGCAGCACTACGTGGTCCGCGTGATGCGCGCCATGCACCACATCGAGCGCACCCTGCAAGCCTCGCCCGCGATCGCGAGCGCCCCGGCAGCGCCCGACGTCACCTACTGGGCGGGCCGCTAAGCAGGCTCGCCACGATCTCGCGGACCGTCACCGCACCCTCGATGCGGAAGCCGGTCGCGCCCGCGTTGCGGGCCGCATCGATGTCGCTCTGTTTGTCGCCGACCACGACGCAGCACGCCGGTTCCACCCCGAGCGCGCGCGCCGCATCCAGGATCAGCTTCGGACGCGGCTTGCGGCACTCGCAGCCGTCGTCGGGACCGTGCGGACAGACGAAGAACCCGGCGAACGGTCCGAGCAGCGCGTCCACCCGCGTGTTGACCGCGTCCACCTGAGCGAGCGTGATCGAGCCGCGGCCGACCCCGCTCTGATTGCTCACCACCGCGACCGGGATGCCGGCCGCGCGCAGCGCGTCGAGCGCGTCGCGCACGCCAGGCAACGGCGCGACCAGCGCCGGGTCGCCGTTGTACGGGACGTCTTCGATCAGCGTCTCGTCGCGATCGAAGAGCACCGCGCACGGCCGCACTAAACGGTCGCGACGTAGACTTCGGCGCCGCCCTCCACGAACTCGCGCGACTTCTCGGCCATCCCGGCCTCGGCGTACTCGCGGACCTCCTGCGTGATCTTCATCGAGCAGAAGTGCGGTCCGCACATCGAGCAGAAGTGCGCGATCTTGGCGCCGGCGGCCGGCAGCGTCTCGTCGTGGAACTCGCGGGCCGTCTCCGGATCGAGCGAGAGATCGAACTGATCCTCCCACCGGAACTCGAACCGCGCCTTCGAGAGCGTGTCGTCCCAATGCCGCGCGCGCGGATGGCCTTTGGCGACGTCCGCCGCGTGCGC
>JANWKW010000158.1 GCA_025451135.1 Vulcanimicrobiia bacterium
CCTCAAGCGCGAGACGCTGACCGGTGGAGCGTACGAAGAATGGAGCGACGCCGAGCTCGAAGGCGTCGTCGTCAAGCCGACGCACGAACGACTGGCGGCCGTCTGCGAGCTGCTGCGCCGCCGCACCCGCACGGCGATCGACGGCATCGCGGCCATGTCGGGCATCGACCGTTGGTGGCTCGACGAGTTCGCGGATCTCGTCGAGCTCGAACAAGCTCTCCGCGCCGGCGACGACCGCAGCGCCGACGCGTTCGAAGCGGGCTATTCGCGCGCGGCGATCGCCTCGCTCCTGGGTCGGGATCCGATCGACAGCGTCGGCGCGGCCTTCCGCATGGTCGACACGGCCGCCGCCGAGTTCCCGGCGAAGTCGCCGTACTACTATCTCTCGCGCGGCGAGCTCGACGAGATGCGGCCGACGCCCGGGCAAGCCGTCGTCGTGGTCGGCAGCGGTCCGATCCGCATCGGCCAAGGCATCGAGTTCGACTATTCGTGCGTCCACGCCGCCTGGGCCCTGCGCGACGCCGGCCGCTCGGCCGTCGTGATCAACAACAACCCGGAGACGGTCTCGACCGACTTCGACATCTCCGACGCGCTGGTCTTCGAGCCGCCCGGTGCGGACGAGGTCGAAGCGGCGTACCGGTCGACCGGCGCGCTCGGGGTGATGCTCGCGTTCGGCGGCCAGACCGCCATCAATCTCGCGGCAGAACTGCAGCGGCGCGGGGTCGCCATCGTGGGGAGCGATCGGGCCTCGCTGGACATGGCCGAGGACCGCGAACAGTTCGACGCGGCCCTTCAGCGCTTGGGCGTGGCCCGGCCCGAAGGTAAGGCGGCTCGCAGCTTCCGCGAGGCGCGCCAGATCGCGCGCGAACTCGGCTTCCCGGTGCTCGTCAGGCCGTCGTTCGTGCTCGGCGGCCGCGGCATGGAGGTCGTCTACAACGAGGTCCAACTCGCGTCGTATGCGGAGTCGGCGCCTCCGATCCAGCCCGACGCTCCGCTGCTCGTCGACAAGTACCTGCGCGGCTTGGAGGTCGAGGTCGACGCGGTCTTCGACGGCGACGACATCCTGATCCCCGGCATCTTCGAGCATATCGAACGGGCGGGCATCCACTCGGGCGATTCGATCAGCGTCTACCCGACCCAATCGATCGATCAGGCGATGGAGGCGCGCATCGTCGAGGTGACGACCGCGATCGCGCGCGAGCTGAAGATCCGCGGCTTGATCAACATCCAGTTCGTCGTCCACGTCGGCGCGCTCTACATCATCGAGGCCAATCCGCGCGCGTCGCGGACGGTGCCGATCATCCAGAAGGCCACCGGCATCAACATCGTCGCGGCGGCGACCCGCATCGCGCTCGGCGAGAAGCTCGCGGGGATGGAGTACGGCACCGGCCTACGGCCGCGCGCACCCTTCACGGTCGTCAAAGTGCCGGTCTTCTCGTTCTCGAAGATGCGCGGCGTCGAGACCATCCTCGGCCCCGAGATGAAGTCGACCGGCGAGGTGCTCGGCATCGACGCGACCTTCGCGGGCGCTCTGCGCAAGGGCTTCGTGGGTTCGGGCGTGCGTCTGCCCGACCACGGCGGCCGGATCCTGGCGTCGATCTCGGAAGAGGACCGGCAAGAAGCCCTCCCGGTCCTGCGCCGCTATCGCGCCCTCGGCTTCGAACTGGTGGCGACCCCGCTCACGCACGCCGCGCTCGAGGCGGCCGGCATCCCGAGCACCCGGATCAACTCGATCGCCGACGGGACGCCGCACGTGCTCGATGCGATCCGCGAACGTTCCATCGATCTGGTCGTCAACGACGCCAAAGGCCGGCGCGAGATCTCGGACAATTACAAGATGCGCCGGGCGGCCGTGGAGGCCGGGATCGCCTGCCTCACCAGTCTCGATACGGCGCGAGCGCTGGCCGCCGCCCTGGAGTCGACCCCGGGCCCGCCGCGCTCGCTTCAGGAGTATCAAGCGGAGCTGCGCACCGGAGGACCGACGACCTGACCTCGGTCGCCGAGAACGCATGAACCCCGCCGTCCGGCGCTGAAACCAGCCGGGGTGATCGATCAACTCTCCGCCCGCCGCAAGAAGCGCTCCGGCGACGAGGCCGCGGCCTTCGCCTTGGGCGGCAACGCCAGTACCCTGGCCTTCGTCAATTCGTTCCGCGATGCGGGTGGCAGCATCACCGTGCGCCTGGTCCCGGTCGCCTGGACGCCGATGGGCGTGGTCGTCGGCGACACCTCGCAGAACGTCGGGGTGGCGCTCGCTTCGCTGATGGATTGGGTCGACAGACCTTCCCGCCCGAGGACGAGCGCTCGTTCGTCGCCCCTCTGCGCGATATCGAGCTGCTCGCGCGCGTGCAGTGGCACTCCGAGATCCCCGAGCGCTACGACGACGAGTCGATCATCAATGCGGAAGACGTGCCCGACGACGTGCTCGACGGGCTCTCGCACGATCCGGCCGCGATCGTGCAGTGCACCGCCTGTCGCCGGCTCTGCGTGAAGAACGACTTCGTCTGGAAAGAGAAGCAGCTGTGCGCGTGGGACTACCACACGCAGGTCTTCGGCAAGCGCGGGCCGTGGCGCAACGGCGCCTACGAAGCGCATCACTTCGAGACGTTGCCGGAATGCGCGTACGTCGCGCCGCTCCTGCTCGACGAGGCCGGCGTACAGGCCGTGATGGCGACCGCCGACGTCGCCGACGAGGTCGCCCAGCGGGCGATCGACCTGATCCTGGAAGCCGACGCGGAGACGCCCCACCTCGCGGTCCGCACGCAGGGCGGGTATACGGTGCTCCGCGAGCGGGCGCGTTGACCAATCGCGCGATCTCGCGCCTCTCGGCCTTCTTCGTCGCGCTCTTCCTGGTGCTCGCGCTGCGGCAGGCCTACGTGCAGATCGTGGCCGCACCGTCGCTCGCCGCGCGCGCCAGCAATCCGCGGCACGGCCTGCTCGACGCGCGCCGCGGCCGCAGCCTCGCGACCGACGGCACGGTGCTCGCGGCGACCGCGAACGGCAAGCGGGTCTATCCCTTCGGCGCCTCGCTCGCGCACACGATCGGGTACGCGAGCGCGCGCTACGGGACGAGCGGCCTCGAAGACGCCTACGACCGCGCGCTGACGCCTCCCGAGACGGCCGGCGATCCGGCGACGCAGGTGCAGAGCATCCTGGCCGCCTTCGGCGGCAAGAGCGACGACGCGCACGGGGCCGACGTCGTCACGACCATCGTGCCGACGATCCAGAACGCGCTCTACGCGCGCCTCTCGCGACAGTCGCGCGGCGCCGGCATCGTGCTGGACCCGCGCACCGGAGCGGTCCTCGCGATCGCCTCGGTCCCCTCGTTCGATCCGAACGCGATCGACGCCGTCTTCGCCGCGCTCAACGCGGACAAGAGCAGTCCGCTGCTGGATCGTTCCATCGACGGGCTCTATCCGCCCGGATCGACCTTCAAGATCTTCACCGCGGCCGCGGCGCTCGACGCGCAGTCGGTCCAGATGACCGACACGTTCGAGGATCCCGGATACCTGCAAGTCGGCGACTTCCGGCTGCACAACGACGAGGACGAGACGACCGGCACGGCCGACCTGACGCGCGCGTTCGCGCTCTCGAGCAACGTCGACTTCGCGCAGATCGCGCTCAAGATGGGGACGGATACGTTCTACGCCTATCTCGCCCGCTGGGGCATGGGTGCGTCCCTGGACTTCCAGATCCCGGCCTCGCGGGATCGCATCCCGGATAAGGCCACGATCGTCCCCGGCGAGCTCGCGCAGATGGGTTTCGGGCAGGGCGCGCTCCTGATGACGCCCTTGCAGATGGCGCTGGTCGGATCGACCATCGCCAACGGGGGCGACGAGCCGCGTCCGTTCCTGGTGCGCCAGCTGGTGCGGTCGGGTACGATCTCGTCCATCTACGCTCCGGCGTCGCTAGCGACCCCGATCTCGGCGGATACCGCGGCGAATGTGAAGAAGATGATGGTCGCAGTGGTGCAGTATGGAACCGGAACCGCGGCACGCATTCCGGGCGTGACCGTGGCGGGCAAGACGGGAACGGCGACCAATCCGCTCGGGCGGTCGCACAGCTGGTTCGTCTGCTTCGCGCCGGCCGAGCACCCGCGCGTGGCGGTCGCCGTCCTGGTCGAGAACGTCGGCTACGGCGCGACCTACGCGCTGCCGATCGCGCGCGACGTTCTCGCCACCGCCCTCCAAGCGGTGCCCCGGTGATCGAAGAGCGGATCTTCAACAACCGCTACCGCCTCGATCGCAAGCTCGGCGAGGGCGGCATGGCCACGGTCTTCTGCGGGACCGATACGCTGCTGCGCCGGCGGGTCGCCGTCAAGGTGTTGCGCGAGCAGTACGCCGCCGACGAGGAGTTCGTCCGCCGATTCTACCAGGAGGCCGAGTCGGCGGCGAAGCTCTCGCATCCGAACATCGTCAACACCTACGACGTCGGGCGCGAAGGCGACGTCTATTACATCGTGATGGAGCTGGTCGACGGCCCGTCGCTCGCCGAGATCATCGCGGGAGACGGCAAGCTCCCCGAGCCGGTCGCGATCGACTACGCCGCCCAGATCTGCAGCGGACTGGCCTACGCCCACCGCCAGGGCCTGCTGCACCGCGACATCAAGCCCGCCAACATCCTGGTCACCAAGGACGACGTCTGCAAGCTCTCGGACTTCGGGATCGCGCGCGCGGTCTCGGCCCAGACGATGGCGCTGACCAAGCCGGGCCTGGTGATGGGCAGCGTATACTACATCTCGCCCGAGCAGGCGCAAGGCCACGAACTGCACGAGAGCTCCGACCTATATTCCGTCGGCGTGGTGCTCTACCAGATGCTGACCGGCAGGCTCCCGTTCACCGGCGAGTCGCCCGTCACGGTCGCGCTCAAGCACATCGGGGATCCCGTCCCGACCATCGACACGAGCGCGCTCGGGACGAGCCCCGCGCTCGCCTCGATCGTCAACCGCCTGCTGCAGAAGAAGCCGGAGAACCGGTTCCAATCGGCCGCCGAAGTCGCGTCCGCGCTGCGCGAGGCTCGCGAGCGGCCGTCGGTCGCGCATTTCGGCATCTCGAACGACGCGCCCACGATGCCGTTCCACGCCGTCCAGCCGCCGCCGCGCCGCTCGCCGATGCCCGACCGGCCGTTCACCTCGATCGGCGAAGACGAAGAGCGCAAGGCGCGCTCGACCACCGCCATCGTCGTGACGCTGGTGCTCGCCCTGCTGGCCGCGATCGCGATCGGCTACGCCGTCTTCGGACCGAAGTTCAGCATCCACGTCGGCAACGCCATCATCGCCGGCAACTATCGCGGGATGAGCGACGTCGACGCGCGCAAGTC
Organism: Vulcanimicrobiia bacterium; assembly: GCA_025451135.1. Classification (GTDB taxonomy): domain Bacteria; phylum Vulcanimicrobiota; class Vulcanimicrobiia; order Vulcanimicrobiales; family Vulcanimicrobiaceae; genus JALYSX01. The sequence goes on from JANWKW010000158.1 coordinate 5,317, forward strand.
GCTCGAGAACGCCGGGCTCGTCGTCGACGAGGCCAAGACCGCGAGCGACACGGTCGAAGCCAACCACGTGATCGAGCAGAACCCGTCGCCGGGCACGCCGCTCGACGCGGGCGCGGTCGTGCATCTGATCGTCAGCAACGGCCTGCCGCTGATCGGGCTCCAGGACGTCACCAAGTTCACGCTCGCCGACGCCACCAACGTGCTGCTCTACAACAAGTTCAAGGTCCGGGTCGTACGCCGCCACGACCCGGCGACCAAGGACACGGTCCTCGCGCAGTCGCCCAAGCCCGGATCCTCGGTGCGGCAGGGCTCGCAGATCGTGTTGACGGTCTCCGACGGACCGGCCCCGGTGACGATGCCGAACCTGCTCGGCAAGACCGCCGACGCGGCCCAGGCGATCGCGACCAGGGATCACTTCGCGCTCGACGCCACCGGCCGCGCCGCATCGGATCGCTACGCCGCCGGTCAGATCCTCTCGCAGGACGTCGCTCCGGGCTCGACGGTCGATCCGGCCGCGAACGTGACCGTCCACGTCGTCGTCAGCACCGGCAGCGCGGCGGTCGTCCCGCCGGCCGGAAGCGGTACCGTTCCGGACGTGCGCGGACGCTCGCTTGCCGACGCGACCGCGGCGCTCCACGCGGCCGGGCTCGCGTCGACCGTGATCTACAACGTGCAGCGCGATGCCAACGGCACGATCGTGGCCGAAGAACCGGCCGCCGGATCGCAGACGAGCGGCACGGTGACGTTGACGCTCTCGGTCCCGGGCGAGGTGCCCGACGTGCAGAACATGACGATCGATCAGGCCCGCGCCACCCTCGAGGCCGACGGGTATCACATCAAGGACTTCCAATACACCACCATCGAGGGAGCGAACGGCAACGTCGTGCGCACGCTGCCCGAGGCCGGGACGACGCTCGCGCCCGACTCCACCGTGACGCTGGTCGTCAACGGGACCTCGCCGTGAGGATCCTCGGCATCGACCCGGCGCTGCGGGTGACCGGATACGGCGCGATCGCCTCGAGCGGCGGCCGAACGGTGCTGGTCGAAGCGGGAGTGATCGCGCCGAACGTGCGGCTGCGCCTGGAAGAACGGCTGCGCGACCTGCACGTCGCCACCTGCGAGGTGATCGCCGCGACGCGTCCCGATGCGATCGTCATCGAAGAGCTCTACACGACCTACAAGAATCCGGTCACCGCGATCCTGATGGGCCACGCGCGCGGCGTCCTCTGCCTGGCCGGCTCCCAAGCCGGTCTGCCGGTCTACACGCTCGGACACGCGCACGTCAAACGCGCCCTCACCGGCTCCGGAAGCGCGCGCAAGGATCAGGTCAACGCCATGGTCACGCGCCTGCTCGGCCTGCGCCGCGCGCCCGAACCCAACGACGTCTCCGACGCGCTGGCGCTGGCGCTGGCCTACATGAATATCGGCGGGCGCGATATCGCCCGCCTCGTCTCCTAGTGTTCGCGCGCATCGCGGGCACCCTGATCGAACGCGGTCCCGAGAGCGTTGTGCTCGACGTCGCAGGGCTGGGCTACGAGGTCACGCTGCCGCCGTGCGTCGCGGAGAAGATCGTCGCGTCCCCGGGCGAACCGGTCGCGCTCGAGGTCTACTCGGTGCTCAACATGGACGGCAACGCCGGCCGGTTCTCGTACTACGGCTTCACCAATGCGGTCGAGCGGGCGTTCTTCGAAGCGCTGCTGTCGGTCGCATCCATCGGTCCGCGTTCGGCCGCACGCGCGTTCTCACAGCCGATGAGCCGCATCGCCTCGGCCATCGATCGCGGCGATCACGCATTCCTCAAGACCCTGCCCGGCATCGGCCAGCAGAAGGCCCGCGACATCGTGGCCAAGCTGCAGGGCAAGGTCGCCCGGTTCCTCTTGATCCGCGAGGCCGAGCCGCAGGCGGCGCCGCCGATGCCGGACTTCGCCGACGAGGCGCTGGCCGTGCTGCTGCAGCTCGAATACAAACGGCCCGAAGCGGAGGCGATGATCCGCAAGACGCTCGAGTCGATGCCGGAGATCCGCGACGCCGAGACGCTCCTCGCGGAGATCTATCGCGCGAAAGCGAAGGCGTCCTAACCCATGAGCGACTCCGCGCGCAGACGATTGATCGGGCCCGACGACGCCGTCGACGCGGACGTCGTCGGCGACACGCGCCTGCTCGACCCGCAAGACACGCTCGAAGACGACGTGCTCGGCGCGTCGCTGCGGCCGCGGACGTTCGACGAATACGTCGGCCAGCGCATCGTGGTCGAGAATCTCCGGATCTCGATGGATGCCGCCAAACGCCGGGGCGAGCCGCTCGAACACGTGCTGTTCTACGGACCGCCCGGGCTCGGGAAGACGACCCTGGCCGCGCTGATCGCGCGCGAGATGGGCGCCGCCATGCGCCCGACCAGCGGCCCGACCCTCGAGAAACCCAAGGACGTGGTCGGCGTCCTGACCGCGCTGGAAGAGGGCGACGTGCTCTTCATCGACGAGATCCACCGGCTCGGGCGGGTCGTCGAAGAGTTCCTGTATCCGGCGATGGAAGATTTCCAGATCGACTTCGTCGTCGACCGGGGCGCGTATGCCAAGACGATCAAGCTCCCGCTCAAACGTTTCACCCTGATCGGCGCGACCACGCGCGCCGGCATGCTCTCCGCGCCGCTGCGCGAGCGCTTCGGGATCCTGCATCATCTCGACTACTACGAGATCGCGGACCTGGAGCGCATCGTCACCCGTTCGGCGAGCGTGCTCGACGTCCCGATCGATGCGCCCGGCGCGCACGCCATCGCCGCCCGCAGCCGCGGAACGCCGCGCATCGCCAACCGGCTGCTGCGCCGGGTGCGCGATTTCGCCGAGGTCCGCGCCGAGGGCTCGATCACGAGCGAAGTGGCGGAAGAAGCGCTGGCGCGCGAGGGCGTCGACGAATGCGGGCTCGACCGGCTCGACCGCGCGTTCCTGGCGGCCATCGTCGACAATTACGACGGCGGGCCGGTCGGCATCGCCGCGATCGGCGCCACGCTCAACGAGGACACCGAGACGCTCGAAGACGTGGTCGAGCCGTTCTTGCTGAAATCGGGTTTCGTGGTGCGCACCGCTGCCGGCCGCAAGGCCACGCCTGCGGCCTACCGGCATCTCGGCAAGCAGCCGCCGCACGGAACGCAGCCGCGCCTGCTATGAAGCGCGGCACATTCTTGGCGGCGCTTGCGGCGGCTCCACTGATCGCACGCGCGCAGGAGGAATACGACCCGGCCGTCTCCGCGCCCGGGCCGGCGCTGCGGGTGCTCCTCGGCGGAGCGGCCGCATCCGCGATCGACGCGACGACGTTCGCCTACGACGGTCGCCGCTATCGGGGCACCTTCACGCGGCGCGCCGACGGCACGGTGCTCTCGACGGTGCCGCTCGAGGCGTATCTCTACAGCGTGGTCGCGCGCGAGATGTCGCCCTCGTGGCCGGCGGCGGCCTTGCAAGCCCAAGCCGTCGCCGCCCGCACCTACGTGCTCCAGCGCAGCAGTCCGAAGCGCGATTACGACGTGGTCACCTCGGAAGCCGACCAGGTGTACGGCGGGATCGAGGCCGAATCCGCGGCCGCCACCGCCGCCGTCGATGCGACCGCCGGTTCGGTCTTGCGGTTCGGCGACGCGTTCGCGCAGCTGTTCTATTCCTCGTCCTGCGGCGGCCATACCGAATCGTCGGCCGACGCGTGGACGGGCGGCGCCGACCTGCCCTATCTGCGCGGCGTGGTCTGCCCGTGGTGCACGGCCTCGCCCGACTACGCTTGGACGCGCGTCGTCCCGGCCGACGCGGTCGCCCGCGCGTTTCCGGGCGCGGACGTCGGCGCGCCGACCGGACTCGCGGTCGGCGACACCGACGCGAGCGGCCGGGCGCGCAGCCTGGTGCTGACCGGCGATGCCGGCACGGCGACCACGCGCGGGACCGCGTTCCGGTCCGCACTGGGAAGCCGGGTGGTCCGCTCCCTCCTGATCCGGCGGATCGCGAACGGGACGGGGCCGGGCACGTTCGTCATCGAAGGCGCCGGGCTAGGGCACGGCGTCGGACTGTGCCAGTGGGGAGCGCGCGGCATGGCCGCCGCCGGAAAGTCCGCCGACGACATCTTGAACTTCTATTTCCCGGGTACGCAACGATCGAATGACTGACGACGACGCGAGCGGCGACAAGCGTTTCGACCTGCGCCTGCGCAAGTACATCGATATCATCGTGGAGGACGCGCTCTCTGCGATGCTGTTCCGCGGCGCGATCGCCGATCTCTCGCCGACCGGCATGCGCGTGCTGGTCGACCAATATCTCCCCAAGGGCACCAAGTACACCTTCACGATGAAACGCAACCCGTTCTTGCGGCTGCGCGGCGAGGTCCGCTGGATCAAGTCGTTCGAGAAGGATTTCCAGATCGGCGTACAGTTCGTCGACGTCACCGAAGAGGATCGCAAACGCCTACAGAACTTCCTGGATCTGGAACGGGTTCGCCTGACGTCGGGCGGCTGACCGCCGCCTATCGCTTCGACCTCCCCGAGCACCTGATCGCGCAGCGCCCCGCGCCCGAGCGCGACGGCAGCCGGCTGATGGTCCTGCGCGGCGACGGGATAGAGCACCGGACGTTCCGCGACCTGCCCGAGATCCTGCGACCCGGCGACCTGCTGGTGCTCAACGAGACGCGCGTC
>JANWKW010000159.1 GCA_025451135.1 Vulcanimicrobiia bacterium
GCTCGCGCCCGGCGCACGCGCCGGCGTCCACGCCGCGCGCCTGCGGCTGGAACGCGGCAAGTTCGTCCTGGCCGTGGTCGGCGAGTTCTCGAGCGGGAAATCGTTCCTGCTCAACGCGCTGCTCGGCAAATTCCGCTACGAGGAGACGCCCCAGGGCAAGCGGCTGGTCGGACTGCTCGCGACCGACATCAACCCGTCGACCGCGTCGATCACCGAGCTCGACTACGCGCCGCACGACGAGGCGACCGCGGTCTACGACGACGGCCGGCGCGAGCGGATCCCGCTCGACCGGCTCAACCGTTTCATCGCGGTCGGGACCGGCGATGCCGGCACGCTCCACGACGCCACCAAAGCGGAGGCCGATGCCCCCTCGCGCGTACTGGTGCATACCGACTCGCCGTTCTTGCAGCGCGGCTTCCTGGTCGCCGACACGCCGGGGCTGGCCTCGATCAATCCCGCCCACCGGCGGATGACGCTCGGCTTCTTGCCGACGGCCGATGCGGTGCTGTACCTGATCGACACGCAGCAGCCGTTCACCGAGGGGGACGCCGCGTTTCTCGGGATCGTGCGCAGCCACATCGACTCCATCTTCATCGTGCAGACCAAGATCGATCTCTGGCACGGGCCGGGCAGCGACGGGAAGCCCGCCTGGGAACGCGCGCACGACCGCATCGCCTCGCTCGCGGCCGTGCACGCGCCCGGCACCTACGTCTACGCGCTCTCGGCGCGCGAGTACGCGGCCGGCGTCCTGGAGGACGATCCGGCGCGGGTCGACGCCAGCCGGTTCCCGCAGTTCCTGGCGGCGTTGGACGCATCCCTGATCAGCCATACGGGCCGCGCGCGCCTGCGCCGCGCCGACAGTCAGGCCGAGGCCGCCGCGCGCGAGGCGCTCGCCGAGATCGCCGCCGACCGCGCCATGCTCGAACTCGACGCCGACGCCCTGCGCGCGCGCCGCGCGACCGAACTGCCCGCCCTCGAAGCGCTCGATGCGGAGATCGCGCGCGCGCGCACCGACCTGCTGACGGCCGAGCACGCGCGCCGGACCGCCATCGACGGACGCGCGCGCCTGCTCGCCGACGACGCCGAGTCCGCCCTGCTCGCCGCCTTCGACACGGCCGACGTGGCGCGCTTGCGGGATCGAGCCCGGCTGCACATGTTGGTCGACCGCACGATGGCCGCCGTCGTCGGCGACTTCGCCGGGGACGTCGCGGCCGAGAGCGTCACGGATCTCGATGCAGCGCGCGAGCGTGCGCCGGAGGCGGCCGGTCTGTCGTTCTCGCTCGCCGACGCGGCCGCGCGCGCGTTCGGCGCCGAACCCGGCACCAGCCTGTGGAACGGCGATCCGCGCAACGCCATCGCGGCGACCGTCGTGCTCGACGCCATCGGCGGCCCGGCGATCGGTCTCGTGCACGATATCGCCGCGCGTTTCGCGGCCGTCCCGCCCGGGCGCTACATGAAACGCGAACTGACGGCCGACCTGCGCGCCGAGATCTTCCCGCGGTTCCGGGCCGAGCTCGGGACGTTCGCCCACGGCGTCGCCGCGCGGATCGCTCACGTCTACGACGACTTGGCCGCGGCGCTGGCGGCGGGCGGCTTGCACGCGCGCGACACGCGTCTGGGGAGCATCGATCGGGCCCTGGCGGCGCGGGCGGCCGGCGACGTCGCCGCGCGCGATGCGGACCTGACGGCGCGCCGCGCCGCGATCGAGACGGCGGCCGCGCAGGTACGCGCGACCGTCGACGAGTTCCTCGCGCACGACGACGAGATCGCGCCGGCCGATCCGGGCGCGCACGCGGTCCGCGCGGCCCACGCCGATCCGGCGCTCGATCGAGCGCTCTACGACAAGGGATTGCGGCCGGAGCGCTGGCGGGTCGCCGTCCTGGGCGCCCTGCGTCGCGGCAAGTCATCGCTCATCAATGCGTTCGCCGGGCGAACGGTGCTCGACGACGACGTCGCCGGCAGCGCGGTCTTCCCGATCCACGTGCGCTACGGGGATCGGGACCAGGCCTTCACGCTCGGCGACGGCGGCCGCTGGGACGAGATCCCGGTCGAGCGGACGATCGCCGCGGCGGCGAGCGCCCCGGTCCTGCGGCTCACGCCGTGGAAGCATCCGCGCGAACTGGTGCTGGTGCACGCGCCGGCCTTCGATTCGGGTGAGGCGCACGCCGAAGACGTCGACATGGTCGTCGCGGCCACCTCGAGCGCGGTGCTCTGCCTGTTCTCGCGGCAACTCTCCGATCGCGAGCTCGCGCTCTTCGAACGGGTCGGCGAACTGGGCAAGCCGATGCTGTTCGCGCATACCATCGCCGATAACGAGACGCCGGCCGAACGCCGCAACGTCGTCGAGCTCGCGACGACGTATCTGCAGGAGCGCAACATCCCGGCGAACCGCCTGTTCGCGGTCTCGGCCCACGAGTACCAGCGCGCCCTCGAAGCCGGACGCGCGCCCGCGGCCTGGAACGAATTCGGCGCCGTGGTCGCGACCATCGAGGGTCAAGCCGAGACCCACATGGCCCGGCTCGCGCGACTGGCTCGCAACGGCGCCGTCGCGACGCCCGCCCCGGCCCCGGAAGCGAAGGCACCGGGCGGTTTCTTCGGCAGGCTTTTCGGCGCGAAGAAGGCCTGATTTGGGGGCCGCTCACGCGCGTCCGTCGAACCCGAACGACGATTCTTTTGGAGGTCTTCCCCTGTCCCGCTATACGTTAGGCCCCGCGACCCTGGCTCTGGGTGACGGCACGTCCGTCGCCGGCCGCATCGCGGTCGAGCGCGGCCGCATCGCCGAGATCCTGCCCCCCGACGGTCCGAGCGATCTGATCCTGCCCGACGGCGCGATCGTCGCGCCCGGCCTGATCGACGTGCACACCAACGGCGCCGGCGAGTTCCTGTTCAATCGCGATCAGGGCAATGCCGTACCGGTCGCCGCCGCGGAGTACGCGCGCATGGGCGCGACCGCGTTCGTGGCGTCGGTCATGACGGCGCCCTGGGAGTCGATGCTCCACGCCGCCAGCGACATCGCCGAGGCCGCCCACGAACTGCAGGAGAACGGCGGCCGCGGCGCGCGCTGCCTCGGCATCCATTTCGAGGGGCCGTTCCTCAGTCCGAAGTTCCGGCGCGTCCACCGTCACGAGTGGATCGTGCCCGCGAGCCGCGAGCGCGCGCAAGAGATGGTCGATGCGTGCAAGGGCACGCTCCTGATGGTCACGCTTGCGCCCGAGGTCGACGGCGCCACCGACGCGGCCCGCATCTTCCTCGAGAACGGCGTCACGTGCTCGGCCGGTCATACGGCCGCCAAGTATCGCGAAGGCAAGCTCGCGATCGGGCTCGGCTACCGGTCGCTCACCCACGCGTTCAACGGCATGCCCACGCTGGATCATCGCGATCCGTCGATCCTGTTGGCCTTCGTGCAGGACGCGCGCACGCTCGTCCAGGTGATCTGCGACGGGCAGCACGTGGCGCCCGTGATGGTCGACCTGCTCCGCCGGACGCTCGGCGACCGGATCGTGCTCGCGACCGACAACATGCCGCCGGCCGGCCCGGGCTATCACATCGAAGGCGGCGTGATGCGTTCCGAAGACGGCACCATCGCCGGCAGCGCCCTGCGCATCGATCAAGCCGTGCGCAACTACATGGAGTACGCCGAACTGCCGTTCGAGAAGGCGATCGTCGGCGCGACCCACGCGGCCGCCAAGATCGTCGGCCACGAGCGCGAGATGGGCACCATCGCGCCCGGCATGCGCGCCGATCTCTCGCTCTGGAACGCGCACCACCAGGTCATCGGCACGATGGTCGGCGGCGAACTGGTCTACGACGCGATGACCGCGCCGGCAGCGGCCGTCTCCTGACCTTCGGCCCGCTACGGGCCGTTCTTGAAGACGAAGCCGCCGTTGCCGTTCGATTCGACGGTGAGGTTGAACGACTTTCCGGCTTCGAGATGCACGCCGCGCGGGGCGATCGGGACGACCTTGCCGTTCGCGTCGACCGTGCCGCTCAGCGTGTACGAGCCCTTCAGCGCGATCGACACGTACGACGTGGTCTTGGAGAGCGTCACGACGCTCTTCACGGCACCGTTCTCGACGAACTCGACCTTGGCGGTACCGCCGGACCGGTTGAAGAGACTCAGGGTCGGAAGCGTGTGCGCGTTGTATTGCGGGTCGGCGTGGGCCGGACCCGCGGTCGCGAGGACGGCGGCGACGGCGAGCGCGGCGATGGGACGTAGCATCGTAGATGAAGCTCCTTTGGACGTGGAACGACGGCGCGGTTCGATCGGTTCGCTCACCGCAGTTTTTCGGCGGCGCCCGGGGCGCCGATGGCGATCTCGTGCCGGAGGATGCCGGCCGCGAGGTTGGTCTCCAGGAAGATCGCGAGCGATCCGAGCAGCAGCAGGATCGCACCCGCGACCACGAACGCGATCGAGAGCCACGGCACGATGTGCCCGATGATGTTGTCGAAGGCGATCGCCAGGCTCGCGGCGACGAACAGCCCGATCGCCAGGTAGTAGGCCGAGAGCGCCCGTTCGAGCAGCGAGGTGCGGCGCAGGTACGAGCGCAGCAGACCTTCGAGCAGTTCGGCCGCAAGCGCGTCGTCGGCGGCGCGCGCGGCGCGGGCCCGGTCGATGATCTCGCGCGCCCGGTCGAAGACCCGGGCGATCCGGGTGAGCGTCGACGAGACGAGATTCCCCGAGGCGAGCAGCAGGATAGCGGGCGTGATCATCGCCGAGATGATCGAGATGCCGGAGGCGCTGAACGGATTCATGCCGACCCTAAGTATGCGGCGACGACGGCTTCGTCGTCCAGCAGGTCCGACGCCGCACCGTGACGGGCGATGCGGCCGTTCTCCAGCACGTAGGCGCGGCTCGCGACGCGCAGCGCCTGGCGGGCGTTCTGTTCGACCAAGAGGATCGTCGTGCCGCGCTCGTGGAGCGTGCGGATCACTCCGAAGATCGTCTGGACCAGCAACGGGGCGAGGCCGAGCGAGGGTTCGTCGAGCATCAGCAGGCGAGGCGCTCCCATCAGCGCGCGGCCGATCGCGAGCATCTGCTGCTCGCCGCCCGAGAGCGTGCCGGCGACTTGATCGAGACGTTCGCGCAGGCGCGGGAAGATCGCGAGCGTCTCTTCCATCCCCGCGGCGTTCTGGGCGCGCGAGCGGCCGTAACCGCCCAGAGCCAGGTTCTCGCGCACGCTCATGCGCGCGAACACGCGGCGTCCCTCAGGGACGTGGCGCAGGCCGCGCCGTGCGATCGCGTGCGCGGAGAGGCCGCGCAGGGAGGCTCCATCGAAGCGCACGTCGCCCCCCGCGGGCGCGATCAAACCGCTGATCGCCCGCAGCGTGGTCGTCTTTCCCGCGCCGTTCGCCCCGAGCAGCGCC
>JANWKW010000160.1 GCA_025451135.1 Vulcanimicrobiia bacterium
CAACAAATGGTTCGGGATCGACACGCCCGACCACCGGCTGCCGAAAGACCCGATCGCGCAGCTGCGCGTGGAGCACGTGAGCGGCGCCAGCATGCTGGTCCGGGTCGAGGCGATCCGCGACGTCGGCCTGATGGACGAGTCCTACGTCCTGTACCGCGAAGAGACCGACTGGTGCTTCCGGATGCGCGCCAACGGCTGGGACCTGGCCACCACGTTCTTGAGCGCGGTCTGGCACAAGCTCGGCGGCACGGTCGTGCATCGTTCGCCGACCCACGACTACTACTCGACGCGGAACATGCTGGTGCTGACGAAGCGCTTCTTCCCGTACGCGCTGCCGAGCGTCGCGGCGTACACGTTCGCCCGCGCGATGCTCCCGAAGATCGTGCGCGGGCAATTCAAACGGATCCCGTACGTGTGGCGCGCCTACGTCGACTTCTTCCGCGGCGTGACCGGTTACGTCGACCTGACGCCGCCGCCGACCGCTTCCAAGACCGCCGACCGCACCGCCGCCGGCGCGTAGCGGGCCGCCGCCGCGCGGGCCGCGTCCGCCATCGCGTTCCAGCGCCGCTCGTCGGCGTACGCGATCAGCGTCGCTTCCGCGAAGCCATCCGGACCGTCGCCGATCGCGATCGCGTCGCGGGCCGCGCCGTCGAAGCCTTCGGCCGCGATGCTCGTGCCGATCACCGGCAGCCCGTACCCGAACGCCTGCGTGACCTTGGCCTTGAGGCCCGCGCCGAACCGGAGCGGTGCGAGCGCCAGCCGGGCGCCGCGCAGCAGCGGATCGAGGTCCGGCACGTAGCCGCGCACGTCGATGCATTCGCTTGCGAGCGCCCGGATCTGCGGCGGCGGATTGCTCCCGGCGATCGTCAGGGTCAGCGGCGCGCGCTCGCGGACGCGCGGCAGGATCTCGCGCGCCAAGTAGAGCGCGGCGTCGACGTTCGGCTCGTGGTCGAAGCTGCCGACGAACAGCAGGCCGGCGCGGCGCGCGTAGCCGGGCGGATCGTCGACCGGGCGCTGCATGGTCGGGATCACGAGCGTCGCGCGCGCACCCAGCGCCTCCACCGCCGCCCGCTCGGTCTCGCTCACGACGACCGTCAGATCGGCCTCGCGGATCGCCGCCGTCTCGTACGCCAGCGTCGCGTCCGCGTCGCTCGTCCATCCGCGATGTTCGTCGCGTCGCCGCTCGCGGACGTGGTGCAGGTCGACGGTGTCGTAGACGATGCGCGCGCGCGGGTTGACGGCGCGCACCCGCCGCATCCAGGCGTGGGCCGGTCCGGGCCGCGCGATCCAGATCGTCTCGGCCTCGCGGACGCGCCGTTCGACCGCGCGGTCGCCGATGAAGACGTCCACGTCGCTTCGATAGAGGGCGCTCGCGTACGGTTCGAGCGCGCGCCCGTCGAGCGGACAGATGCCGGTCGCCCAGCCGGCGTCGGCCAGCAGGCGCACGATCTCGGCCATCCGCGCCGAGCCGCCGTCGCGATCGGGCATCGGCAGATGCTCGTCGATGACGACGACGGTGCGCAGGCGATCCGGCGGGCGAGACGCAAAGGTGCGGACCAATGTACCGAGTCGATTGCGCCCGCGGCGGACCAGCTCGCCGGCGCCGTGGGTGCGCACGATCGTGTTGAAGCGCTGCATCGTCGCGACGGCGCGCGCCAGTGCGTTCATCGTCGCGATGCTCGGCGCGTGCGTGGTGCTGCTCGGCGCATACTACCCGCCGGGGTTGAGTGATGGCACGAGCAATCCCTCCGGCGCGCTGGTCGCGGGTATCTATCCGGGCGGCGACGAGGGTCAGTGCTGCTGGCTCGCCGACCGCTCCGCGTTCAAGATCGCGCCGCCGGCCGAGGCCGCGGTCGCGGTCCTCACCATCTTCATCCCGGACTACGCCTACCGGGGAACCCTGCAATCGCTGGCCGTGCGGGTCGGCGACGCGCCCGTCGCGACCGCCTGCTGCTACGGTCCGGGCATCCATCAGTTCCCCGTCCCGATCCCGCCGCATGCGCCCGGAAGCGTGCTGATCGTCCGGACGACGCAGAAGGTCAGCTTCGTCCCGCGCGCGATCCAGAAAGAGATCGGACCGTCCACCGACACGCGGCGCTTGAGCGTGCTGCTGCGCGGCGTGGAGTTCCGCGCGGGCGACGGCGAGACGATCCAAGCGACGCCGCGGCTGGCGCTCTGGGACAAGATCGGCAAGTTCCTGTGCGTCGCGCTCGCGATCGCGGTCTTCTTCCTCACGCGCAAGCGGCCGATCTGGGGTCTCGCTGCACTGATCTTGATCGAACCGCTCGGCCACGACTACCCGGTCTGGCACACCACCGTCGCCCCGTTCAAGACCGCATTGATCGCGGTGCTCGCGGGCCTGGCGTTCCACCCGGCGTGGCGCACGCTCGCGCGCGACCGGCGCGCGCTGATCCTGCTGGCGAGCATCGCGGGCGTGGCCGCCGCGACCGTGCTCTCGATCGCGCACGCGACCTATCACGAACCGGTCATCCGCGAGACGCTCAAGGCGCTCGAGTACGCGCTGACGTTCGCGGTCGCGTACGTGGCGCTGCGGGCCGAGCCGGAGGAGTCGTTCGTGCGCGGCGCGTTCGCGTGGACGACCGGCATCGTCTGCGTGATGGCGTTGGCGCAAGAGATGATCGGCGCCCCGGAAGGCACGTTCGTCGCCGGACACGCGCTCCCGCGCATCGCCGGTCCGCTCGAAGGACCCAACCAGCTGGCCGCCTGGATCGGCATCGTCGCGCCGGTCTCGCTCGCGTTCTTCGCGCAGCTGCGCGCGATCGGCGGCCTCTCGCTGCTGACCGGGCTGCTGACGCTCTCGCGCGGCGGGACGATCGGGCTGATCGCCGCGGCCGCCGCCGTCTTCGCGCGGTCGGTGCGCGCGGGATGGATCGTCGCGGTCGGCGCGGTCGGCGCGGTCGCGATCCTGGCGCTGCGGTTCGGCTTCCACGCGACCCCGGGCGAGGTCGACCGCTACAACGGCGGCTTGGGGACGCGCGCCGATCTGTGGCGCGCCGCCTTCGAGATGTTCCGCGCGCATCCGCTCACCGGCGTCGGGGCCGGCAACTACGAACTGCTCCTCGGGCAGTACGACCTGCTCGGGATCCGCACGCACGCCAACAGCTGGTACTTCCAGAGCATGGCCGAGGGCGGCGTGGTGATGCTGCTCGCGATCGCGTTCGTGGTGGTCGCGACGATCCTTTCGTTCGCGCGCGCGCGCACCGGGTTCGGCCTGGCGGCTTTCGCCGCCAGCATCGGCCTGTGCTTGCACCAGACCGTCGACGACCTGGTCTTCTATCCCAAGGTCGGCGCGATGTGGTGGCTGCTCTTAGGCGTCGCCGCCGCCTCGTTGGCAGCGGCGGCGACGACGCGGGAGGAGCCGGTGGCGGAGGACGCTAGCTGATCTGGGTCGCGTAGAACGTGTTGTTGCTGCCGTAGTACCCGTAGGCCGTGATCGACGATCCGATGCCCACGTTGACCGAGCGGCCGTTCCGGTACGCCTGGGACGTGTCCACGTTGATGCTGCGCAAGCCGACCAGGATGGTGATGCGGTTGCCGCTCACCGCGGTGACGATGCCGCTGACCTGTTGGTTCGCGTAACCGCCGTTGCCGTTCGGGTACCCGTTGGAGTTCCCGTTGCCGTTGTAGGTGCCGTTATTGTTGTGCTTGCACCAGCCCCGTACGTTGCCCGCCGGATTGACGCAGCCGTGCGGACCCTGGCCGTCCTCGTCGCGGTTGGCTTCGTGGTTCTGGCCTCGACCGTCGTGGTATGCGGTGCGATGGGCGCCGGCCCGGTCGTGGCCGTGGCCGTGACCGTGACCGTGCCCGTGACCGTCGGCCAGCGCCGGAGCCGCGAGCGTGCCGAGTGCGAGCGTGGCCGCGAGGGCCGTTGCGAGAAGTCGTTGCATAATAGTGCCTCCTACCCACGGAACGAGGCGCCCGCGCGATTCGGCACGGCCCGCCGCTCGCTCGCACGGCGGGCACCTCGCGGAGCGCCCGGGCGGGAACCGGAGCGACCGCTAGGGCGGTTGCGGAGAGAGAAAGGTCGGTCGAGAGGCCATAAGCCTTCCGCTCCGCGAGAGGGGACGTGCCGGGCCCGCCGTATCTTCGAGAAGTTTTGAGCAGCAAACGACGCGTCGTCGTCACGGGCCTCGGCGCCGTGACCCCAATCGGCAATACCCGCGACGAATTCTGGCGGCGGGTGGTCGCCGGCGAGTCGGGCATCGCTCCGATCACCGCCTTCGACGCAAGTCCCTTCACCACGCGGATCGCGGGCGAGGTCAAGGACTTCGACCCCGAGGCGATCCTGGGCCGCAAAGAGGCGCGCCGGATGGATCGCTTCACCCAGTTCGCGATGGTCGCGGCCAAAGAGGCGATCGCCGACGCGGACCTCCCGGACGACCCGGACTTCAAGGAACGCGTCGGCTCGGTCATGGGCACCGGCATCGGCGGCATCATCACGTTCTGGCAGCAGTCGGTCAAGGCCGAGCAGGTCGGCAACTGGTCCAAGACGTCGCCGTTCTTCATCCCGATGCTGATGAGCAACGCGGCGCCCGCCAACATCTCGATGGCCTACGGCTATCGCGGCCCGCTGTTCTCGACCGGCAGCGCCTGCGCGTCGGCCAACGACGCGATCGTGGTCGCATACAATTACGTCGCGTACGGCGACGCGGATGCGATGATCACGGGCGGTTCCGAAGCGGCCATCTCGCCGCTCGCGGTCGGCGGCTTCTGCTCGATGAAGGCGATGTCGACGCGCAACGACGATCCGACCCGGGCCAGCCGGCCGTTCGACAAAGAACGCGACGGATTCGTGCTGGGCGAAGGCTGCGGCGTGCTGGTGCTCGAGGAGTACGAACACGCCAAGGCCCGCGGCGCGAAGATCTACGCCGAAGTGCTGGGCTACGGCCAATCCGGCGACGCGTACGACATCGTGGCGCCCGATCCGGACGGCAACGGCGTCAACCTCGCGCTGCGCCGTTCGCTCGCGAGCGCGGGTGTGAAACCGGAAGACGTCGATCACATCAACGCGCACGGCACGTCGACGCCGCTGGGCGATACCGCCGAATCGCAGGCGATCGAGAAGACCTTCGGCGAGCACGCGAGCAAGATCGGCGTGACGTCGACCAAGTCGATGCACGGCCACGCGCTCGGCGCCGCCGGCGGCATCGAAGGCGTCGCGACCGTGCTCGCCGTCCATCACGACGTCATGCCGCCGACCATCAACTACGAGTTCCCGGATCCCGACTGCCGCCTCGACTACGTGCCGAACGTCGCGCGCAAGGCGACCGTCGACGTCGCGCTCTCGAACTCGTTCGGCTTCGGCGGTCACAACAGCGTGATCGTCTTCGGCAAACCCCGATAGCGGCGACCGGGTGAGCGGCGAAGCGCAGCGCCGGCGGTTGCGCGCGCTGGTGCGCCGGGCCGGCGTCAAGGCGAGCGAGAGCGGCGACCTGTCGATCGTGGAGCTGGCGTTCGCGCACAAGAGCTACGCGAGCGAGAAGAAGGTCGCGTCCAACGAGCGGATCGAGTTCTTGGGCGACTCGGTGCTCGGGTTCGTGACGGCTGGCTGGCTCTATGCGACCTACCCGGACGCCCCCGAAGGCGAGCTGAACTTCCGCAAGGCCCGGATCGTCAACGACGGCCAACTCGCCGTGAGCGCCCGGCGGCTCGGCTTTCCCCAGCTGATGCAGCTCGGGGCCGGCACCCGGGACGCGGGCGGCGCCGAGAGCACCTCGATCCTGGCGGATGCCTTCGAGGCCTTCGTGGCGGCGCTCTACCTCACGTACGGCCTCGAGGCGGCCAGTCGGTTCGTGCTCGATCAGCACGTGGCCGTGCTGGACCACACGGTCGAACTCCGGGACCCCAAATCCCGGCTCCAGGACCTGGCCCAGGCGAGCTTGGGCGGCACCCCGGCCTACCGCGACCGGCAGACCGGGACCAAGCAAGCTCCTGCCTTCACATCGACGGTAGAGGTGAACGGACGGGTGTTGGGAACCGGAAGCGGTTCCTCGAAGAAGGCCGCACAGCAGGCCGCCGCCGAGGCCGCCCTGGCGCACCAGACCACCGACGCTCGATAAGGTAGCCCGTGAAACTCAAGAAGATCAAGGCCTTCGGATTCAAGAGCTTCGCCGATCCGATCTCGCTGGATTTCACCGGCGGCGTCACGGCCATCGTGGGACCGAACGGCTCGGGCAAGTCCAACGTGGTCGATGCGGTGCGCTGGGTGCTGGGCGAGACGTCCACCAAGCAATTGCGCTCGGACAAGCTCGAAGACGTCATCTTCAAAGGAAACGACCGGCGCAAGCCGCTCGGCCTGGCCGAAGTCGCGATCACGTTCGACAATAGCGCGGGGACGCTGCCGGTCGAGTTCAGCGAGGTCGAGTTCACCCGCCGCGCCTATCGCGCCGGCGAGAGCGAGTACTTCATCAACCGCAGCCAGGTGCGGCTGCGCGACATCGTCGAGATGCTGATGGGTACCGGCCTCGGCCCGGGCTCGTACGCGATCGTCTCGCAGGGCCACATCGATTCGATCCTGCAGAGCAAGCCGACCGAACGCCGCGCGCTCTTCGAAGAGACCGCCGGCATCAACAAGTTCCTGGCGCGCAAGAAAGAGTCGCTGCGCCGGCTCGAGCAGACCGAGACCAACGCGATCCGCTTGAACGACCTGCTCTCCGAGATCGAACGCCGCATCCCCGAACTCGAGACGCAGGTCCGCCGCGCCAAGCGCTACCGCAAGGTCAGCGCCAAGGTGCGCGACCTCGAGATCCTCTCGTACATGCGCGCCTCCGCGTCGCGCCGCGCCGAGCGCGAAGAGCTGCGCGTCGAGGCCGAACGCACCGA
>JANWKW010000161.1 GCA_025451135.1 Vulcanimicrobiia bacterium
AAGATCGCTTCACCTCGATTCACATCGAAGAGTACGAGTGCGAAGCGCGCGACACTAAGCTGGGTCCGGAAGAGATCACGCGCGACATTCCCAACGTCGGCGAAGACGCGCTCAAGGATCTTGACGAGCGCGGCATCATTCGCATCGGCGCCGAGGTTCGTCCGGAAGACATCCTCGTCGGCAAGGTGACGCCCAAGGGCGAAACCGAGTTGACGGCCGAGGAGCGGCTGCTCCGCGCGATCTTCGGAGAGAAGTCGCGCGAAGTACGCGATACCAGCCTCAAGGTGCCGCACGGCGAGAAGGGCAAGATCATCGACGTCAAGGTCTTCTCGCGCGAAAACGGCGACGAGCTCTCGCCCGGCGTCAACCATTTGGTCCGCGTCTACGTCGCGCAGAAGCGTAAGATTCTGCAAGGCGACAAGATGGCCGGACGCCACGGCAACAAGGGCGTCATCGCTAAGGTGCTGCCCGAAGAGGACATGCCGTATATGGAAGACGGATCGCCCGTCGACATCGTGCTCAATCCGCTTGGCGTGCCGTCGCGCATGAATCTGGGACAGATCATGGAGACGCACCTGGGCTGGGCGGCGCGCATGCTCGGCATGAGCGTGGCGACGCCGGTCTTCGACGGCGCGCATGCCGAGGACATCGCCGAGTGGCTGCAAGACGCCGGTCTGCCGGCCGACGGCAAGACGTGGCTTCGCGACGGCCGCAGCGGCGAGCGTTTCTCTCGTCCGATCACTGTCGGCCTGATCTACATGCTCAAGCTCGCGCATCTTGTCGACGATAAGATCCACGCGCGTTCGACCGGTCCATACTCGATGATCACGCAACAGCCGCTGGGCGGCAAGGCTCAGTTCGGCGGACAGCGTTTCGGTGAAATGGAGGTCTGGGCGCTTGAAGCGTACGGCGCCGCCTACACGCTGCAAGAGTTGCTCACCGTTAAGTCCGACGACGTCGTCGGACGCGTCAAGACGTACGAAGCGATCGTCAAGGGCGAGAACGTGATGGAGCCGGGCGTTCCCGAATCGTTCAAGGTCCTCATCAAGGAACTGCAGTCGCTCGCGCTCGACGTGAAGGTCCTCACCGACCGTCACGAAGAGGTCGAGGTCCGCGGCAGTCTCGACGACGATCTCGGCGATCGCGAACGTCAGGAGATCGGTTTCCTGATGGGCGACGAGACCGGTCTGGTCTCGCAGACGGCGGTCGCCGCCCGCGAGGTGATCGCGGACGTCGCCGGCGCCGAACTCGCTGAAGGCGAAGTGCCGGTCGTCGAGGAGGAAGAGGAAGAGGAAGAGATCGACGATTCGAAACCGATCGACACCACGCTCCCGCTTCCCGACGCGCCGCCCGTCCGCGCCGCCGGCCACGAAGCCGAGGCCGATATCTTCAAGGTCGTCGAAGAGACGGCCGACGACGATCTCGACGGCGCGCAAGGCTACGAGCTCGAAGAAGAAGAGGAAGAGGTCTACGAAGAGGACCGTCCGACCTTCGAAGGCGACGACGACGACGCGCCGAGCGGCGATCCGCTCGAACGCCCCGATCGCGACACCGACGACTTCTAGGACCCGGGCCCGGCAGAGATGCCGGGCCTCTTCATTTGGCGTGGGTCGGGCGCTCGGTTATTTTTCTCTGAGGCGGGTATGATGGTCACAATGCATCGCCGGCTCGCGCTCGCGTTGGCTCTGGTCCTCGCCGCCTGCGGCGGCGGGGGCGGCTCCTCGCTCGTCCCGGCCGGCGCTCCGGGCCGTTCACCGGCCGGGGTGACTCCGGCCGAGAACGCGACCGGACTCCCCGGCGAGAACGCGACCGGGCTCCCCGGCGAGAACGCGACCGGGCTGCCGGGCGAGAACGCGACCGGACTGCCGGGCGAGAACGCGACCGGGCTCCCCGGGACGCAATTCTCGTGCGCCCCCGTGAGTGCCGACGGTCAGGCGCGCTGCACCCTCGAGATCGACGTCGATGCCGGAACGCTCGCAGATCCGGAGATGCCTGCATCCATGATCCCCGGACTCCATCCGGCCGATCTTCAGTTGGCCTACGGGCTGCCGGTGCAGGCCGCGGGCGGCACGATCGCCGTCGTCGACGCCTACGACGACCCGACCGCAGAGTCGGATCTTGCCACGTACCGTTCCGCGTTCGGATTGACGCCGTGCTCGAGCGCCGACGGATGCTTCCGCAAAGTCGATCAGGCGGGCGTCGCCGGAAACTATCCGGCGGCCAATGCGGGCTGGGCGAACGAGACCGCACTCGACCTCGCGATGATCTCGGCGGCCTGTCCGCGCTGCCGCATCCTCCTGGTCGAGGCGAACTCCGACGCGATGGATGATCTGGGCTCCTCGGTCGACACGGCCGTCTCGCTCGGTGCGACGGCCGTCAGCAATAGCTACTATGCAAGCGAGTGGGCCTCGGAGCCCGCGGAAGACG
This sequence comes from Vulcanimicrobiia bacterium, assembly GCA_025451135.1. GTDB lineage: Bacteria > Vulcanimicrobiota > Vulcanimicrobiia > Vulcanimicrobiales > Vulcanimicrobiaceae > JALYSX01. The sequence goes on from JANWKW010000161.1 coordinate 2,428, forward strand.
CGCACTACGACCATCCCGACGTCGCGATCACCGCCAGCAGCGGCGACGCAGCGGCGCCGTTCTATCCTGCGGCCTCGCGTTTCGTCACCGCCGTCGGCGGCACGTCGCTCGCGCGGGCGAACGGTGGGTGGAGCGAGACGGTTTGGTCGATGGGCGGACGCGGGTGTTCGGCCTACGTCGCCAGACCGGCCTGGCAGCATCGGACGGGCTGCTCGACCCGCGCGACCGTCGATATGGCGGCGGTCGCCGACCCGAAGACCGGCGTGGCCGTCTTCAGCACGACGGCGGGCGGCTGGATCGTCGCGGGCGGCACCAGCGTGGGCGCGCCGCTGCTCGCGGGAGCCTATGGCCTCGCCGGGAACGGCGCCGGCCCAGCCTATGCCTACGCGCATCCGGATGCGTTCCGTTCGATCCAGGGACCGGGCTACGGCTCGGCCACCGGACTCGGCGCGCCCGCCGGCATCGCCGGCTTGTAGCGAGCCCCTCCGCCCGTAGCGGGCGATCCCTACCCAAAACCCGGTATGGCCGCGATCCGCTCGCGGCCATACGCTTGGGGTGGGTGATCGCTACGTCCGCTGGAGGAAGAATGAACAAACTCGGAATCGCCGCGCTGATCGCCGGCATCGCCACGGCGTCCTGTTCCGGGCACGGCGTCACGCCGTCCGTCCCGTCCGGGCCGTCGTCGGTAGCGCAGAACGCCGGTAGCGGGACGACCCGCGCCGCATCGATCGCGACCGCGCCGGCCGGCTGGTCGACGACCGGCACGCAAGCCACCTCGTTCGCCAACGCGTCGAAGCTCGGCGCGCTCGCGGGCTCGACGCCGCTGACGGTGCGGGTCGGTCTGCAACTGCGCAACGTCGCGCAGCTCCAGTCGGCCGTCGCGAACGGTCAGACGCTCTCGCCGTCGGAATTCGCCGCGACCTACGGACCGACCACCGACCAGGTGGCCGCCGTGGTCTCGTATCTGCAGAGCAAAGGTTTCACCAACGTCACGGCCGAGCCGAACAACCTGCTCGTCAGCGCTGACGGCACCGCCGCCGCCGCCGAAGCCGCGTTCAACACCAGCCTCAGCTCGTTCTCGCTCGGCGGCGCGACCGTCTACGCCAATACGGCGCCCGCATACGTCCCGGCCTCGCTCGGCGGGACGGTCGTCGCGGTGCTCGGGCTCAACAACGCCGCGAAGATGGCGGCGACGCCGAAGATGACCGGATGCTACGTCGGCGGGACGGGTTCCGCGCCGTGCGTGCGCCTCGACTACGATCCGCAGACGTACTGGCAGCCCGACGCCGCCGGATCGACCCCGCCCGGATCGCGGACCACCGTCGCGGTGATGGCGGAGGGTGACGTCTCGCAGACGGTCGCCGATCTGCGCACCGCCGAGAACGCGTGGAAACTGCCGCAGGTCCCCGTCTCCGTGGTCCAAGTCGGGCTCCCGAGCCCCGACACGGCGGGCGTCGACGAATGGAACCTCGACACGCAGAGCTCGACGGGGATCGCCGGCAACGTCAAGCACCTCTACATCTACGCGACGACTTCGATGACCGATTCCGACATCGCGCTCGAATACAACAAATGGGTGACCCAGGACGTCGCGCAGCTCGGGAACTCGTCGTTCGGCATCTGCGAGGCGTTCCCGTACGTCGATGGCTCGATGCTGGTCGACGACGAGATCCTGCTGCAGGGCGCATCGCAAGGCCAGACCATGTTCGCTTCGACCGGCGACACCGGCTCGTCGTGCGCGGTCCTTCCGACCAACGGCGCGCCGGCCTCCGGACCGCCGCTCGTCGAGTATCCGGCCGCCTCTCCGTACGTCGTCGCGGTCGGCGGCACCACGTTGCTGAGCAACGCCGATGGCTCGTATCTGGGCGAAGCGGCCTGGAACGCGGGCGGCGGCGGCGTGAGCCAGTTCGAGTACTCGCCGTATTGGGAGAGCATGGCCCAGCCGCAGAGCGCGCCGATCCCGGGTGTGGGCGGAGCGCCGGTCACCGTTCGCGGACTTCCGGACATCGCGATGGACGCCGATGCCAACACCGGCGCGGACGTCTACGTCTCCGGCAGCGCGACGGTGATCGGCGGCACGAGCCTGTCCTCGCCGCTCTCGATGGGCGTCTACGCCCGGCTGCAGTCGGCGCACGGCAACCGGCTCGGATTCGGACCGATCGCGTTCTACAAGATCTATTCCGAGAATCCGAACGCCACCCAGACCCCGGCGGGGCCGCCCCCGACCGAACTCGTCGGCGGATTCCACGACGTGCTGACCGGCAGCAACGGGTTGTATACGGCGCTGCCGCGTTACGACTACACGACCGGCCTCGGCTCGTTCGATATCCAGGCCGTCAATGCGGCGATCGGACGCTAGTGCGATGGAGAAGCCGATGCCGAGCCACGCCGCGTGCGGGCGGTGCGGTCACGATCCGGCAGACCACGACGCCCTCGGGTGCAGGACGTGCACCTGCTCGCTGACGAGCTTCGCGCTCGAACGCGGGTTCGCGGAGGCGTGAATGGACGAGGCCCGGCAGAAATGCCGGGCCTCGCCGTCGTACTGTAGCGGCATGCCGAGTCGCATGTTGCGCGCGCGTCTGATCGACCGGCTGGTCCGGGCCGCCGCGTTCCCGGTGACGTTGATCGTCGCGCCCGCCGGCTTCGGCAAGAGCGTGGCGCTCCGCGATTTCCTCGAGACCCGGCGCGTCGAGGCGGTCCGGTTCGATGTCGCCCGCGATCAGGATACGCTGCTCGCGTTCGTCCGCGGCCTGGCCGGCGCGCTCGCCGAAACCGCGCCGTCGGCGCTGGCGGCGTTCCCATCGCTCGAGACGCGCCTCATGGCCGCGGCCGAACCGGCGCGCGAATGCGCGGAATGGATCTGCGAACACCTCAAACGGACCGTCTGCACGATCGTGATCGACGACCTGCATCACGCCGCCGTCGATCAGGGCACCGTCGCGTTCCTGGTGGAGGCCGTCGCGCGCACGAGCGGCCGGATCTCGTGGATCGTCGCGACGCGCACGGATGCGGATCTCCCGGTCGCGAGTTGGATGGCCTACGGCACGTCCGACGCGCCCGTCGGCGAGGACGATCTGCGCTTCACCGAGGACGAAGCGCTGGCGGCGGCCGAGACGTTCGGGGGCGCATCGGACGCCGGCGAGATCGCCGCGCTGCGCGACCTGACCGGCGGCTGGGCGGTCGCGCTGACGATCGCCTTGCGGACGCGCACCAACGCGTCCGACCTGCGATCGATCGCGGCCGGCACGCGCGAGATGGTCTATCGCTATCTGGCCGAGCAGGTCTTCGCGGAACTCGCGCCCGAGGTGCGGCGCCTACTGATCGATACCTGCGTCTTTTCCTCGTTCGACGCCCAGACGGGCGAGTCGCTCGGCGCGTCGCCGGAGACGTTCGCCGCGCTGCGGAGAGTGCCGTTCGTCTCGTCGTCCGAAGGGGGCTACCGCTACCACGACCTGTTCCGCGATTTTCTCGAGAGCGAACTGCGCCGTTCGAGCGCGCGCGATTGGCGCGCTGCGGTGGCGCGCGCCGCCGAATTGCTCGAGGATCGCGGCGACGCGGCGCAGGCCTTGCGGCTCTGGACGAGGATCGCCGACGAGCCCGCCGTCGTGCGCGCGATCGAGCGCCACGGATTCGACCTGGTCGAGCGCGGCGAAGCGGAGACGGTTGCGGCCGCGCTCCAAGTCCTCGGGCGGGAAGCGCGCGAGGGGAACGCGATGGCCCTGGGCATCGGAGCGATGCTGGCGGCCGCGCGCGGACGTTTCGACGTGGCCGACCGCATGTTCCGGGCCGCCGTTCCGCTGGCGCGCGATCCGCTCGTCGGGTGGTCGCTCGCGTACCGGCACGCGCTCGAGCTGGTGCGGCACGGGCGCGATTGCGGCCCGCTGTTGGAACCGCTGGTCGACCTCGCCGGGATGCCCGATTACCTGCGCGCCGCGATGCGCGCGACCCTCGCGACCGCCTACGCGGCCGACGGACGGCAGGCGCGCGCGTCGGCGATGATGGACGAAGCGCTGGACGTCTCCGGGAGCGTGACCCGCGACGACGGGCGCGCCCGCATCTATCAGCAGGCGGCCTACGTCTTCCAGTTCGACGACGATCACGCGCGGGCCACGTCCTACGCGGAACTGGCGGTCGAGACGGCAGAACGCGCCGGGCTGTTCGACATCGCCGCGCGCGCCTACAGCGTGCTCTACAACATCGTGTACGAAGAGACCGACGATCCGATCGCGGTCCTCTCGATCCTGGACCGTCTCGGCGAGAGCGCCCGCAAGGCGGCCAGCGACCAGGTCCGGCTCTTCGGGCTGATCGGCGCCTACGAGATCGAAGCCGAGCGCGGCGACGACGCGGCCCTCGACGGACTCGACGCGCAGCTCTCGCGGGCGGCGAGCATGCTGCCCAGATCGCGCGCGGAATCGCTGTTGCCGGCACAAGCGCTGCGCCGGACGTGGCGTCGCGAGTTCGCGGAGGCCTGGTCGATGCTGGCGGGGACGGCGGCCCAGGCCACGACGCCGGGCCGGCGGGCGGTGCGCGCCGCCGAGTCGGCGCTCTACGCGGCGGCGGCGGGGCTGGTGGAAGAAGCCGAGTTCGCGATCCGCGAAGCGCGCGAAGCGCTCGCGCTGTGCGCCGAACCCGACCGCCGGACCGGGCGAGCGCGCGCGCTCCTGGCGATGACCGAGACGCTGCGCGGACGTTCCTCGGTCGCCCACCGCGATCTGGTCGAAGCGCAGCGTGCCGCGGCGCCGCATCTGCGCCGCCTCCAGGCGCTGGTGCGGACCGCGCGGACCTTCTATCAACTCTCGATCGGTCAGGCCGACGACGCGGCGTTGGCGGCGTCGCTCGAGCGGCTGCGCTCCGACCACATGGGCGGTGCGGCGCGCATGATCGCGATGCTGCCGCCGCCGGTCCCTTCGCGCGGCGCGTACGCGTCGCTCACGGCCGCCGAGCGCCGGATCCTCGATCTGCTGGTCGCCGGCGCGAGCACCAAAGAGATCGCCGAAGGAATCGACCGCAGCCCGCAGACGGTCGACACCCACGTGCGCGCGATCTGCCGCAAGCTCGAATGCCGCGGCCGGCGCGAAGCCGTCGCGCTCGCGATGCGCTCGGGCTGGAGCTAGGCCGGGATCGCCTTGTACGCTCCGGCTTTACCGTCGGAATCGAGCTTGATCACGACGTTCATGTGGCCGCCGGTGAAGTCGGCGCGGTAGGTGTACTCGTTCTTGGCCGCGTCGCTGCTCAGGAGCGTCAGGCCCTCGTACGTGCCGAGCTTCTGCATGGCATCCGAGAGCGCCCCGACGGACGCCTTGGTGATGGTCGGCTTGAGCGAATCGTCCAGGTTGTTCTGGACGGTGCCGACGTCGTTTGCGATCACGGCTTTGGTGATCGTATCGGCGGTCGCTTGCGCCGCACCGTTACCGCCCCCGCCGCACGCCGCGAGGGCGGCGACGAAGACCGTCGCCGCCAGCGTTTTCGCTATCTGCATGCGCTAGAGGTCGCCCCAGCCGTACGCGACCGTCGCGACTTGCGGAGCCTTGGTCCCGCGAGCCTTGGCGGCCTTCGCGGCGAGCGCTGCCTGATGCGGCGACGCGTAGCTCGCGTGGATGCCGGCGGCGGCGAGTTGCTGCTGCTGCTGGACGACGATCTGATGCTGGTACGCGACCTCTTTCTTGAGGTCGGCGTTCGCCGCGAGCTGCGCCATATAGGCCCGGTGCTCGGACGAGTAGGCGGCTTCCGCGTTGTTCGCCTGCTGCTGGCTCGCCGCGATGCGGCTCGAGTCCTCAGCGTACTTCTCGTGCACCTTGCGGTTGTGCTGGATGATCAAGTACGTGGCCAGCGCGCCGCCCAGGATGATGTTGCGCGTCGAGGCGGCGCCGTCGGCGTACGCTGCGACCGGCATACCGGTGGCGAGGACTGCCGCCATGGTCGTTCCGGCGAGTGCTTTCTTGAGGTTCATAAGGAATTTTTTGCCCTCCCGGGCGGTGGGTCAAACCCTCTTCCGGGCGAAGCACCCGGTATGGGAGAACGGATCGGCATCGTCGGCACCGGCCGCATGGGTGCCAATATCGCCCGGCGGCTGAAGGACGTCGGCTATGCGGTCGCTTGCGTCTACGACGTGCACGAAGCGAGCGCTCGCGCGCTCGCGGACGAACTGCAGACGACGGCGGCGACGACGCTTGGCGACGTCACCGTGAACGCGGACACGATTCTGACGGTCGTGAGCGACGACGCCGCCATGGAGGCGATCTTCGCGGAGTCGGGCGATAGCCTGCTCGACGGCTGCGCGGGCAGACTGTTCGTCAACTGCGCCACCGTGACGCCGGCGGTCCACGTCGAGGTCCAACGCCGCTGCGAGGCGCGCGGCGCACTCTCGCTCGAGGCATGCATGGCCAGCTCCATCCCGCAGGCGCGCGACGGGACGCTGTACCTGATGGTCGGCGGTCACCCCGCGGCGTTCGAACGCGCGAAGCCGATGCTGGAGAAGATGAGCGCCTCGTTGCGCTACGTCGGCGAGGCCGGGACGGCCGCGCAGGTCAAAGCGCTGGTGAACATGGTGATGAACATCAACACCGCGGGCCTGGCAGAAGGGCTCGGGCTGGGCGACGCGCTCGGACTCGATCTCGACATGCTGCGCGAGGTGTTCTCGCAGACCGGCGCCGCCTCGCGAGTGCTCGTCACCGACGGCGAAGACATGCAGAGGCGCGAACACGACACCTATTTCTCGGCGGCGCACGCCGCCAAAGACTCCGGCATCGCGCTCGCGCTCGCCCGCGACGCAGGCCTGGACCTTCCGCTCGCGCGCGCGACCTTCGAACAATACGAGACGATGAAGCGCTCGAACTTGGGCGAGCTGGACAAGTCCGGCATCGCCGAACTGACGTTCAAATCGAGGAGACCGGCATGACCCAGACGCCCATCGTTCCCACCATCTCGTCCGGTACGGCCGGCCCGCTCGGTGCCGTCCACCTGCCGCGCTTCTGGCTCAAACAGACGCTCGATCGCGCCGGCAGGCTGGCGGAGGGCTACGACGCGTGCGGCGAAGGCTTCGACGCGCTGACGCTCGAGGACCTCAAGCTGGATCGCGACGAGACGATCGCGTTCATCCGCGATACGCGCCCGACCTATATGCAGTTCGAGCGCTGGGTGCTCGACAAGAACGGCGGTTCGATCTCGCAGGGAGCGATCGACCGGCACAACGCCGCGATCCTCGGCTACGACCACGACGACGACAAGGCGGCGGCGATGCGGGCCGCGTCGGGCATCGCCGATCCCGACGTCGCGGACGCGGTCACGCTCAACGCGATCGAGGATCTGGACGAAGTCCATCGCGCGGTCGCGGGCGCGTGATCGATCCCTCCGTCGCCCAGGAACGCGTCGCCCTCGACGACGGCGCGCAGACGACCTTCGAGCGCTGGGGCGAGACGGGCCCGCTCGTGGTGTGCGTGCACGGCATGACGAGTTCGCGAAAATCCTGGGAGCGGACGGCGCTCCATCTCAGCGACCGTTTCCGGGTCGTCGCCTACGACCAGCGCGGGCACGGGGATAGCGCCGGCGTTACCGGCCCGATGACGATCGCGCGCGCGGTGCGCGATCTGGAGAACGTGGTCGCGACGCTCGGCGAGACGCCGGACGCCCTGCTCGGGCACTCCTGGGGCGGCGCCGTCGCGATCCTGGCCGGCCGGTCGCTGCCGGTCGCGCGCGTCGCGGCGATCGATCCGGTGCTGCGCCACCTTCCGCAGCAGTGGTACCGCGAGATGCTCGAAGAGGTCGCGCCGATGTTCGCGCTCCAGGGCGCTGCGCGCGACGCGTACGTGCGCGAGGATTATGCGGCGTGGCCCGAGATCGACCGGGAGCGCAAGGTGCACGCGGTCGCGCGCATGACGCTCGCGCCGCTGCACGGCCTGCGCGACGAGAACGACGAGCAGACCTGGGATCTGCTGCCGGCACTGGTCGACTATCCGAAACCGCTGCTCCTGGCGATCGCCGATCCGGACGAATCGATCGTCGCGCCGGCCGATCTCGCGAGCGTCGAACGGCGGGCCGGAGACGCGGTGAAGATCGTGGTCTTCGAAGGCGAAGGCCACAATCTCCATCGGATGGCGTTCGACCGGTTCGCGGCCGAACTCGACGCGTTTCTGGCCGCCGGCTAGGCGGCGTCCGCCTTCTCGAGCGGGCCGGCCTTGGCCAGCGGTCCCGCGTCGGTCGGCTCGTAGCCGCACGAGCGGATCAGTTCCATCACGACCGCCTTGGCCTGCGGGTCGTCGGCGCAGACCGGAATCGCATCGCCGGGTTCGGCGTCGGTTCCGAAGGCCTCGACCACGTGGGGTGAGTTGAGCTTGCGAGCCAGCTGCTCGGCGCCCGACAGGTCGTCCTCCGGTGCGTCGGTGGCGTCGATGACGACCGTATCGCCGAGTTGACCCATCTGGACGACGGTCTTGTCGACCTTGTCCCACGGGACGGCGATGACGACCACCTCGCTGGTGCGCACCTGGTCGTAGGGCGTACCGGACATCAGTTCGTGTCCGGCGTCGCGAAGAGCCCGCTCGATCCGTTCGGCACGCGGGCTGGTGCCGATGATTCCGATCTTCATGCCGGTCTCGTACCCAGGCCGCCTGAGACGACACTGAGACGTTTGTCGGAGCGGACGACGCGGCGCGGGATTTTGCCGAATCGGCCCTTTATGGTAAGATAAGCGTCTGCGTCCGAGCCCCGTGCACGGGGACCCGGCCGGAGGCAACGGTGGGCCCGCTTATGTGACCACATGAGAAATCGGGACCCTGCGTAAGCCCCGTCGGAATCGGACTGTACGGAGTATCAGTTGAGCCTAATCGACGTCAATAATTTCGATGCGATGCGCATCGGCTTGGCTTCGCCCGAACAGATCAAGGCCTGGTCGTTCGGCGAGGTCAAGAAACCCGAGACGATCAACTATCGCACGCTCAAGCCCGAACGCGACGGACTGTTCTGCGAGAAGATCTTCGGGCCCACCAAAGACTGGGAATGCCACTGCGGTAAGTACAAGCGCATCCGTTTCAAGGGCATGATCTGCGATCGCTGCGGCGTCGAGATCACGCGCGCCAAGGTGCGCCGCGAGCGCATGGGCCACATCGAGTTGGCCACGCCCGTCAGCCACATCTGGTACCTCAAGGGCGTCCCGAGCCGCATCGGCATCCTGCTCGACATGTCGCCGCGCCAGCTGGAGAAGGTGATCTACTTCGCGGCTTACGTGGTGATCGATCCAGGCGACACCACGCTGACCAAGCGTGAGGTGCTCTCGGAGCAGAAGTACCGCGAGGCCCGCGAGAAGTTCGGCAACCGTTTCAAGGCCGGCATGGGCGCCGAGGCGATCCGCGAGCTGCTGCGCGACATCAACCTCAAGAAGCTCCAAGAAGAACTGCGCAAAGAGTTCAAGGAGACGACCGGACAGAAGCGCCTCAAGGCGATCAAGCGTCTGGAAGTCGTCGAAGCGTTCATCGCCAGCGGCAACAAGCCGGAGTGGATGGTCCTCTCGGCCGTCCCGGTCATCGCGCCGGAACTGCGCCCGATGGTCCAGCTCGACGGCGGCCGTTTCGCGACGTCCGATCTGAACGATCTCTATCGCCGCGTCATCAACCGCAACAACCGCCTCAAGCGGCTGCTGGATCTCAACGCGCCCGAGATCATCATCAAGAACGAGAAGCGCATGCTGCAGGAAGCGGTCGACGCCCTGATCGACAACGGCCGTCGCGGCCGTCCGGTCACGGGCCCGAACAACCGCCCGCTCAAGTCGCTCTCGGACATCCTCAAGGGTAAACAGGGCCGCTTCCGTCAGAACCTGCTCGGCAAGCGCGTCGACTACTCGGGC
>JANWKW010000162.1 GCA_025451135.1 Vulcanimicrobiia bacterium
ACATCCGCCGCATCTTCACCGCCGTCGAAGCGATGCTCGACCGGCGGATCGCGGCGCGCGCTACTTCTTAGGCAGTGGCTTGGCGGGATTGCCGACGACGCGTTCGCCCGGCGCCACGTCCTTGGTGACCACCGCACCCGCGCCGGTGAGGGCGCCGTCGCCGATGGTGACGGGCGCGATCAGCGACGAATTGGAGCCGATGCGGACGTTCTTACCGATGATCGTGCGGTTCTTGTTGACGCCGTCGTAGTTGGCGGTGATCGTCCCGGCGCCGATGTTGGACTCTTCGCCGACGGTGGCATCGCCCAGATAGGTCAGATGACTGGCCTTGGCGCCCTCGGCCAACGTCGAGTTCTTGATCTCGACGAAGTTGCCGACGCGCACCTCCGCGCCGAGCACGGTATGGCCGCGCAGGTGCGCGAACGGTCCCACGGTCGCGCCGTCGCCGATCTCGCTCTCCACGATCACGCTCTCGCGCACGGTCGCGTCGTCGCCGATCTTGGCGGCCGACAGGCGCGCGTTCGGACCGATCACGCAGCCCTCGCCGATCTCGCTCAGCAGCGAGATCGAGGTGTTCGGGTAGATCACCGTGTCTCGGCCGATCGTCAGCTCCGGCTCGAGATAGGTGGTGAGCGGATCGAGGATGGTGACGCCGTTGCGCATGTGGCCGTCGCAGATCCGGGCGTTGAGCCCGGCCCGGGCGGTCGCGAGTTCGGTGCGGTCGTTGACGCCCAGCACGTCGCGCTTGTGCGCCTCGATCGGCGCGACCCGGTGGCCGGCGTCGGCCAGTCCGGCGATCGTGTCGGTCAGGTAGAACTCGTTCTGCGCGTTGTCGTCGCGCAGGCGCACGATCGCATCGCGCAACGCGGCTTCGTCGTAGGCGTAGATGCCGGCGTTCATCTCTTCGAGGGCCAGCTCTTGCGGCGTCGCGTCCTTGACCTCGACGATCCGGCGCACGCCCCGTTCGTCGCGCACGATACGCCCGAAGTTGGAGGCCGCGCCCATCCGGGCGGTGACCAGCGCCAAAGACGCGCCGTGGAGGGCCTCGACGAGCTCGCGGAAGGTCGCATGCGGAACGAGCGGCATGTCGCCGTAGGCGACCACGATCTTGCCGCCCGGACGCGTCTCCATCGCCTCGAGCGCGACGCGCACGGCGTGGCCGGTGCCGAGCTGTTCGCGTTGGATCACGCTCTTCACGCCGAACGCGGCGGCGTACGGATCGAGCTCGGCATTGGTGACCAGCACGATCTCCTCGATGCCCGCGTCGCGCAGCGACCGCAGCACGTACCAGATCATCGGACGGCCGCAGATCTCGTGCATCACCTTCGGACGCGCGCTCTTCATGCGGGTGCCCTTGCCGGCGGCCAGGACGATGGCGCGTAGGCTCAAGCGGTCTTCTCCTTCTTGCCGAGCGCTTCGAGCGCGTGGCGCAGACGCTCGCGCACGACGTCGCGACCGAGGATCTCCATCGCGTCGAAGAGCGGCACCGAGGTCGGCGAACCGGTCACGGCGATGTAGAACGCGCGCACCACGTCGCGGAACTTCTTGTCGAGCGACTCGGCGACGCCCTTGAGCACGCGCTCGATGCCCGCCAAGTCGTACTCGCGCAGCAGATCGAGCTCCGCCTGCGCGAGAGCGAAGGCCGCGCGCAAGGCGTCGTCGTCGAGCTTGCCGGCGCGCAGCAGTTCGACCGGGTAGTTCAGACGGCCCGCGAAGAAGAAGCCGCACAGGTTGCCGAGGTCGCTCATGCGCTCGATCCGCGGATGCGCGAGCGCGGCGATGCGCTTCATGCGGGCGGGCGCGAAGCCCCACGCGGCGACGCGCGCTTCGAAGGCGTCGGCGTCGAGGCGTTCGCGCAGGTAGCGCCCGTTGAGCCAGTCCAGCTTGGCGACGTCGAAGACCGGCCCGCCGAGCGCGACGTGCATCAGGTCGAACCGTTCGACCATGTGCGCGAGCGTCATCAGCTCCTCTTCGCCCGCGGCGGTCGAGTTGGCGAGCGCTCCGAGGAAGTTCACCAGCGCCTCGGGCAGATAGCCCATCGCCTTGTAGAACAGGATCGACGTCGGATTCTTGCGTTTGCTGAGCTTGCTCTTGTCCGGGTTGCGCAGCAGCGGCACGTGCATGAGCGCCGGCGGCTCCCAGCCGAAGTACCGGTAGAGCAGGATGTGCTTGGGCGCGCTCGAGACCCACTCTTCGCCCCGGATCACGTGGGTGATCTCCATCAGATGGTCGTCGACCACGTTGGCGAGATGGTAGGTCGGCAGGCCGTCCGACTTCATCAGGATCTGCATGTCGACCGTGCGCCACTCGATCTCGATCGGTCCGCGGCGCGTGTCGTCGACCACGCAGACGCCTTCCTGCGGGACGTTCATGCGCACGACGTACGTCTCGCCGGCGGCCTCGCGGCGCGCGACCTCGGCGGCGTCGTAGGTCAGGCACAGACCGTCGTAGTGCGGCGGCTGCTTGGCGGCCTTCTGCGCCTCGCGCATCTCTTCGAGGCGCTGCGGCGTGCAGAAGCACTTGAACGCGTGGCCGGCGTCGAGCAGTTTCTGGACGTACTCCTGATAGATCGCCGAGCGTTCGCTCTGACGGTACGGCCCATGCGGGCCGCCGACGTCGGGGCCCTCGTCCCACGAGAGGCCGAGCCAATGGAGCGAGTCGAGGATCGCCGTCTCGGACTCGCGCGTGCTGCGCGCCTGATCGGTGTCCTCGATACGCAGCAAGAACTTCCCGCCGTGCTTCTTCGCGAACAGGTAGTTGATGAGCGCGACGTAGGCGGTACCGACGTGCGGGTCCCCCGTCGGCGACGGAGCGACGCGAGTTCTGACGATCACTGGTGCTCTCTTGTGCGGTGGATCAGCCGACGAGTTGGCGGCCGCGGCCGCATTCGCGTTCGACGAAGTCGATGATGTTCTGGAGCGGCGCGCCGGGTGTGAAGATCTCGCGGACGCCGGCCTTCTTCAGCTCTTCGGCGTCTTCGGCCGGGATGGTCCCGCCGCCGAAGAAGACGATGTCGCCGGCGCCCTGCGCCTTGAGCTGCTCGACCACCAGCGGGAAGAGCGTCATGTGCGCGCCGGAGAGGATCGAGAGGCCGATGCCGTCGGCGTCCTCTTGGATCGCCGTCTGGACGATCTGCTCGGGCGATTGGAACAGGCCGGTATAGATCACTTCCATGCCGGCGTCGCGCAGCGCGCGCGCGATCACCTTGGCGCCGCGATCGTGGCCGTCCAGGCCGGCCTTCGCGACGACGATGCGCAGCGGCCTACTCATGGTCGCACGCGTCTTCGACTTCGGCGGCCCGCTGCAGCGCGAGCGCCTCTTCCAGCTTGCGGATCACTTCGTGCAGGGTCTCGCGGGCGAACTCGCGTTCGCGCTCGCTCTCGACATGCAGCGTCATCAAAATACCGATCGCTCCGTATAGCGCCCGTAGACCTGCACCATCGCGTCGACGATCTCGCCCTCGGTGCAATAGGCGTTCACGCAGTCGATGAGGTGCGGCATCACGTTGTCCTTCGGATCGCGGCAGGCGACCTGCAGGCGCGCGAGGGTCGCTTTGACCGCCTCGCCGTCGCGTTTCGCGCGGATCTCCTGCACCGAGCGCGCCTGCTCGCGGCCCATCTCGTCGGTGATGCGCAGCAGCTCCAGGTCGTCGAGCTTGTCTTCCTTCTGGAAGGCGTTCACGCCGACGATGACGCGATCTTTCGACTCGATCGAGCGCTGGTAGCGGTAGGACGCCTCGGCGATCTCCTTCTGGAAGAAGCCCGCCTCGATCGCTTCGACCACGCCGCCGTACTCCTCGACCTGCGCGAAGTAGGCCTCGGCCTGGCGCTCCATCTCGTCGGTCAGCGCCTCGACGAAGTACGAACCGCCGAGCGGATCGACCACGTTGGTGACGTTGGTCTCGTAGGCCAGCACCTGTTGGGTGCGCAGCGCGATCTCGACCGACTTCTCGGTCGGGAGCGCGAGCACTTCGTCCATCGAGTTGGTGTGCAGCGACTGCGTGCCGCCGAGCACCGCCGAGAGCGCTTCGAACGCGACCCGGACGATGTTGTTCTCGGGCTGCTGCGCGGTCGCGCTGCAGCCGGCCGTCTGCGTGTGGAAGCGCAGCTGCCACGACTTGGGATTCTTGGCGCCGTACTTGTCGCGCATGCGCTTGGCGTAGATGCGCCGGGCCGCGCGGAACTTGGCGATCTCCTCGAAGAAATCGCTGTGCGCGTTGAAGAAGAACGAGAGGCGCGGCGCGAACGAGTCGACGTCCATGCCGTGCGCCATACAGGCTTCGACGTACGCGAATCCGTCGCCCAGCGTGAACGCGAGCTCTTGCGCCGCGGTCGAACCGGCCTCGCGGATGTGATAGCCGCTGACCGAGATGGTGTTCCAGAGCGGCATCTCGTTCGTGCAGAACTCGATCATGTCGACGATCACGCGCATGTGCGGACGCGGCGGGAAGATCCATTCTTTCTGCGCGATGTACTCTTTGAGAATATCCGCTTGAATCGTTCCACCGAGCAGTTTGCGCGAGATGCCCTTCTTTTCGGCGGCGGCGATATATTGCGCGACGGCGATTGCGGCCGGGCCGTTGATCGTCATCGAAGTCGTAATCGCGCCCATGTCGATGCCGTCGAAAAGTGTTTCCATATCGAGCAGCGAGTCGATTGCGACGCCGCACTTGCCGACTTCGCCGCGCGATTGCGGCGCGTCGGAGTCGTACCCCATCAGCGTGGGCATGTCGAAGGCGACCGACAATCCGTGTTGCCCTTGCGAGAGCAGAAAATGATAGCGTTCGTTCGTCTGCTTCGCGTTGCCGAAACCGGCGAAGTGGCGCATCGTCCACAGACGGTCGCGATAGCCGTTGGGATGGATGCCGCGCGTATACGGATACTCGCCGGGCCACGAGAGGTCGCCCGCGAGGTCGAGGTGCTCGACGTCGGCCGGGCCGTAAACGGTCTGCAGGGGGACGTCGGAAATCGTCCGGTCGGACGCGCCGGCGCCAGGCCCCGTGCGGGGCCTTCCTTCTTTCGAGCCGGCTGCCCAGGAACGCTGTTCTTCTTCAAAAGCCGGGGTGGTTTGCGCGCCGAGGCCGCTCGGACGCTCGATCATCTTGGCCAAGATGGAATCCCTCGTAGGTGGCTGTCGGAACGATATTCTCCCAAAGGCCCGTCCGCCCCGCAAGGGATTCCGTCGGGTTCGCCGCTACGGCGTGGTCTTATAGAAAGGCAGCGCTTCGACTTTTTTGGCCAGCATCGGGTCGTTCACTTCGAAGCCCGCAGTCTTTTGGATCAGCGAACCGTCGCTCGCAAAGTACGCCTGCTCGGCGGCCGCGGCGTTGAGCTCCGGCGAGGTCGCGGCTTGACGAGCCCGCTCGAGCGTGCCGTCCGCCTGACGGAAGCAGAGTTGCGTGGCGCGCTGATCGCCCTGCTGATCGTACGCGTGCGCTCGAACCCATGCGAAATTCTTTCCCTGCGACCAGACGTCCGC
>JANWKW010000163.1 GCA_025451135.1 Vulcanimicrobiia bacterium
CCGGAGCAGCCGGAGCCGGCGCAACGGGCGCGGTGCCGGTGGGCGCGGCAGCGGGAGCGGATCCGTTCGTCGACGGCACGGCCGTCCCGTTTCCGCTAGCGCCCTTGCTGGTGTCGATGGCGGCCAAGGCGGCGCCGACCGAGACGGTCTGGCCTTCGCCCGCGAAGATCGAGGAGATCACGCCCGAGGCGGGCGCGGGCCCTTCGACGTCGACCTTGTCGGTGGTCACAGCGACCAGGGTGTCGCCCTCGGCGACGAAATCGCCGACCTTCTTGCGCCACTCGACGATCGAGCCTTCGCTGACCGATTCGCCCATCTCGGGGAGGGTGACGTTGACCGTCGTTTCCGACACGTGTGCTCGCTGCTCCTTAAGAGAGGATGTGGTTCCTCAAGGCCACCATTCTACCCCCGCGCCGTCTCGCCAGGTGCTACCTGGCAGGCAGGGTCAGAGGCCGATGAGGCGGGCGACCCCTAGGCTCGAGACCGCGATGGTCACCCACAGGATGAACCCGAGCAGCAGCGGGCGTAGGCCGGCCGCGCGCATCTTGGCGTAGTCGGCCGAGAGCCCGACCCCCGCGAGCGCCACCGTGATGCAGAACAGCGCGAGCGTCTGGAGCGGCCCGTGGGCCGCGTCGGGGATCAAGCCGAAGCCGTTGGCGGCCGCCGCCGCCACGAAGAACAGCACGAACCACGGCAACACCGACCACCAGTCGATCGCGCCCGAGCCGCGGGCCGCCGCGATCCTGCGGTAGGCGTAGAATCCGACCAGCGGGACGATCAGCAGCGTCCGGGTCAGCTTGACGATGACCGCTTCGTCGCCCGCGTCGTGGCCGTAGGCGTAGCCGGCCGCGACCACCGAGCTGGTGTCGTTGATGGCCGTGCCCGCCCACAGGCCGAAGGCGTGCTGCGAGAGGTTCATCAGGTGCCCGAGCCACGGGAACGTCAGCACCGCGATCACGTTGAACAGGAAGATCGTCGACATGGCGTAGGCGATGTCGGCGCCGTCGGCGTCGATCGCGCTCGAGACGGCCGCGATCGCCGAGCCGCCGCAGATGCCCGTCCCGACCCCGAGCAGCCGGCGCAGATCCCGGTCGATGCCGAGCGCTTTGCCGACGACGTACGCCGCCGCCAGCACCACGATCAGCGTCACGATCGTGACCGGCATCGCGCGCGCGCCGCTCGCGATCACCCGTCCGATCGAGAGGTTGGCGCCGAGCAGCACGATCGAGATCTGCAGCAGCACCTTGCTCGAGAACGCGATGCCGGGCTTCATCGCGGCGGACGGTGCGCGCAGCGCAGCGATCGCAAGCCCGATCAGCAGGCCGATCGCGATCGCGAAGACCGCCCCGCCGACGACCGGCAGGCGCATGCCCAGCAGCGTCGCGACGATCGCGACCGCGACGCACGCGAGGAGTCCGGGCAGCAGCTTCATGCGGCGGCGCTTAGAAGAACGAGGCCGGCTGGGATGGGAACGCGACCGCGCGGCTCTTCGCGAAGGCGGGGCGCGCGTGCGAGAGCACGTAGGCGGCGACGTCGAACGATTGCCCCGGCGTGAGCGAACCCGGCGCGTTCTGCGGCATGTTGTAGCGCACGAACCCGGCCATATCGCCGATCCGGTGCATGCCCGCCCCGGCGTTGAACGAATCGGGGCCCCAGAGCGGCGGCACGGCCAGCGCGATGCCGTTGCCGTTCGCTTGATGGCAGCTCGCGCATTTGGCGGCGTAGATGGTCGCGCCGTTCGCGACGTCGGGCGACGCGCTCGGTTCGGGCAGTCGGAAACCCGCCTGCGGATCGGCCGTCGCGAGCACCGGCGTGCCGCGCGAGATCCACGAGATGTAGGAGACCATCGCGATCATCTCTCTCGAGTCGTAGGCCGGCGGCCTGCCGTTCATGCTGTAGAGGAAGCACTGCGCGATGCGGTCCTGCAGGGCGATCACGCGATGCGCGCGCTTGTTCCACTGCGGGAACTCCGCGTAGACGCCCGCCAGCGTCCCGCCGCGCGCGACCGTTCCGGCATTGACGTGGCAGGCCGAACAGTTCATGCGCGCGGTCACGTACTGCGGCATCTTCGCGCGGGTGTGCTCGATCAGGTCGTGGCCGAGCGCGATCTGCGCGCCGACCGGGCCCGATGGCAGCGCCGCGGGATCGTAGAGCGGCGTCGCCGCAGGCTGCGGCGATCCGCCGTTCGCACACGCGGCGATCGCGAATGCGCAGAAAGTGACGACGAGCAAGCGTTCGATCCGCATGCCGTGGCCTGCGCTCATCCGCGCTCGCAACCCTGCCGGAACGGAGCGGCGGCGCCTCGAAGTATCGCGTCGAGGTTATCAGCATGGCAGACGTGACAGATCCGACGCGCTCCACGGACCCGGCCTTCGACCGGCGCACGTTCGTCGGCATCTCGGCCGCCGCGGCGGCCGGAGTCGCGACCGGCGCCCGCGTCGCCGCCGCCGGCCTGGGCGCGACCCACCCGCCGATCGTCCCCGAGAACGATCCGGGCATCGAGACGAAGCACCTCACCCTGCGCCGCCCGGACATCGCGCTGCCGGCGTACGCCGCCTGGCCGAAGCGCGCGACCGTCACCACGCCGGCCGTGGTCGTCACCATGCACATCTGGGGCGTCGACACCTCGATCCGCGACGTCGTCCGGCGCTACGCGCGCCTCGGCTACGTCGCGATCGCGCCGGACCTCTACGCCCGCGGCCACGAACCCAGCGGCGACGGCGTCGCCGACATCTCGGTCTTCCGTCCGTTCGCCAAGGCGCTCGTCTCCTCGCAGGTCCAAGGCGATCTGCGGGCCGCCGCGCTGTGGTGCCAAGCCGCCCGTCCGCAGGCGAAGATCGGTATCACCGGCTTCTGCATGGGCGGCACGCTGGTGCTCGAGCAGACCATCGCCAACGCCGACGTGTTCGCGGCCGCCGCACCGTTCTACGGCGCAGTCGCCGACATCGACCCGGCCAAGGTGCGCGTCCCGATCTGCGGCAGTTGGGGCGGCCGCGATACCTCGATCCCGTCCGACGGCGTGCTGGCGTTCGGGCGCGCGCTGGCGGTGCCGCACGACATCAAGATCTATCCCGAGGCCGGACACGCCTTCTTCGACGACCAGCGCGGCGCGTACGTCGCGTCGGCCGCCGAGGACGCGTGGGTCCGCACGGTCGGCTTCTTCCGCACGTACGTCGGAGCGCCGGCATGATCGCGCTCGCGATCGCGTTGCTGGTCGGCGTCCTGCTCGGGGGCGCGATCGCGTGGGCGATCGCCGCGCCGCGCTCGCAGGCCCAGACCCACGCCCTCGAAGCGCTGGTCGAACGCGCCAAGAACGAGCTGGGCGACACCGCCGCCTCGCGCGCGAGCGAGAAGGTCGGCGACCTGGTCGACCCGGTCAGCAAACAGCTCGCCGAGTTCAATGCGCTCGTGAGCAAGCTCGAGACCCTGCGCGCGACCGACGCCGGCAGCCTGCGCGAACAGCTCGCGAGCCTGCTGACCCGCACCGAGAAGTTGGAGACCGCGACCACCAGCCTCTCGACCCAGACGACCACGCTGGTCACCGCGCTGCGCAATCCGACCACCCGCGGCAAGTGGGGCGAGATGCAGCTGCGCAACGTGGTCGAGAAGGCCGGTATGCAGCTGCACTGCGACTTCGCCGAACAGCAGACGATCGCGCTCGAGTCCGGCAAGGCGCGCCCCGACATGACCGTCAACCTGCCCGACGACCGGCGGGTGTTCGTCGATTCGAAGGCCCCGGTCGATGCGCTGCAGACCGCGCTCGACGCGCAGGACGACGACACCCGCAAGACGCTCGTCAAGCAGTACGCGCGCGCGCTGCAGGACCACGTCGACGCGCTCGCGCGCCGCAACTACCAGAGCGCCGACGGCTCGGCCGACTTCGTGGTGATGTTCGTCCCGGGCGAATCGTTCTTGAGCGCCGCCTGCAACGAGAACCCGCTGCTGCTCGAGTACGCGCTGGATAAGGGCGTGCTGGTCACCGGCCCGCTCGCGCTGATCTCGCTCCTGCGCTCGTTCGCGATGGGCTGGCAGGCCGTGCGCCAGGAAGAGAACGCCAAGCGGATCGCCCAGATCGGCCGGGATCTCTACGATCGCGCGCTCAAGTTCGCCGAGCATCTGACCAGCGTGCGCAAGAACCTCGAGCGCACCGTCGAGTCGTTCAACGGGGCCGTCGGCTCCTACGAAACGCGCCTGCTCCCGCAAGGCCGCAAGCTCAAGGACGAAGCCGCGCTCTCCGACGACGACCTGCCGGAGATCGGCGTGATCGACACCGTCCCGCGCGCCATCACCGCGCTCGACGCCGGCGCGAAGCCGACCCGTCTGCCGCGCACCCAGCAGCTCCCGCTCGGGGACTCGCAAGAGACCGCCTAGCGGATCAGCGTGACCCGGGCGACCGGACGGCGCGAGCGTCCCCAACACCCGGTCGCCCGGCTCGGCGACGAGCGCCAACGCGCGCGGCGCATCGCTGACGACGTAGAGCCACGAACCGTCGCGCGCGTAGATCGCCTTCGCGTGCGGCGCATCCGGCACCAATCCCACGAACGGCGCATGAAGGAAGTGGCTGTGCGCGAGCGCTTCCAGCGCGATGGCTTGGGTCGCCGACGCGTCGTGCGCCCGGCTCAAGAGATAGACGCTCGGGAGCAGACCGATGACGAACGCCGCCGCGAACGCGAGCCAGGCCGCGCGGACGGGCGGACGCGCGCGGAGTGCGGCATCGAGCGGCACGACCAATCGCGCGACGGTCGCCTCGGCCTCCCCGACGCACGACCACGATCGTGCCGTGCGTGTATGGATGGAGCGCGCAGATGTACGCGTAGGTGCCGGGGCGCGCGAAGGCGCGGGTCCAGACGTCGCCCGTGTCCAGGCCGCCGGAGTCGAACGCGCGCGTCGTCGAACTGACCGTATGGGCGTCCTGATCGTCGTTGATGAAACGGACGCGCGTCCCCACCGCGACCGCCGTCCGGGCGGGTGAGAACGCGAAGCCCTTGATGTGAACCGTCGCGACCAGCGCGAGTGCGTGTATCATGCACTCTCTATGCGCTGGTCGCGAATACGGTTCGCCTAGCGGATCTCCGGCGTTACGGCGAGGTCGCTCCGGGAGCGGTCCACGACGTGCCGTCGGCGTACAGGACGTAGGTCACCGCGTAGGTAGCGAAGCGCGCTTCGATGATCGGGAGCGCCGCGACGCCCACGGTGCGGGTGACGCAGTTGTCGGCGTAGCCGCGATTGCTCAATCCGCTCTTCCAATCGTTGTACGACTGATAGCTGTGGATGCCGATGCCAGTCGAGAACGTCCCCTTGCGATCCAAGTGCAGGGTCGCTACCGTGTTCCCGTTCGCGTCCTTGATCGGAAACGCGAAGCGCACCAGGGTCGCGGCCTGCGGCGCGTTGTTCTGGAACGAGACGCACGCCAGGATCGAGGTGCCGTCGCGACGCGCGGCCGCGAATCCGCCGAGGACCTGGATGTTGCCGGGCTGCGCGCCCGCGTTGCCGTCGAGCGAATCGGTCGCGAACTGGAGCTGGCGGTACGGGTCCGGCGTCGGGGTCGCGATCGGATAGTCGGCGCCCGGGCGTCGCGGTCCGATGTAGTTGTCGGTGACGCCGAGCGCGTAGAGCGCGCCGCGACCGTTGCCGCGCAGCCATTGCAGGATCGCGTAGCGGTCGCCGCTCGGAAGCGCGAGGATCCCGGCCTCGGCGTTCTGGTAGTCCCAGGTCGGGGCGTAGACCTGGCCGGCGCCGTTGCGCGCCCAGGTGACGACGTGCGCGAACGACGAATTGCTCAGGCCCCGCAGCGAGGTGAGGGCCTGATAGATCGGCGCGTCGGCGCGCGCCGGTTCGGGTGTGGAGACCGTCAGCGCCGCGACCAGCGCGACCACCAGGACGGCCAAAGGAGCGAGGCGGCGTATCTTCATAGCACCGCCTTCTCGGGTGGCCGAGCGATTACTTGCTAGTGGTGGGACTTCTCGTAGTCGCGCAGGGCCGCCAGCGTGTTCTCCACGTGCTTGTCCGGGTGCAGGTCCGTATACGTGTAGAGGATCGTCCCGTTCGGCGCGATCACGTACGAGGTGCGGTTGGCGTACTGGGGCGCCTGGGCGAGGATCGCATCGTACGCCTTCATCACGGTTTGATCGGTGTCGGCCGCGACCGCGAACTTGCTCCGGCACTCGCTCACCGAGAACCGGTTGAGCTTCTCGATGTCGTCGTGCGAGACGCCGATGACGGTCGCGCCCAGCTTCTTGTAGTCCGGGATCGCGTCGGCGAACATGTGGGCCTCGATCGTGCAGCCCGTCGTGAACGCGGCCGGATAGAAGTAGAGCACGACCG
>JANWKW010000164.1 GCA_025451135.1 Vulcanimicrobiia bacterium
AGCGGCGAACCTCCTCGCATGAAGCGTCGTATCGTCATCGCCGTCGCGCTCTGCGCGGTCACCGCCGGAGCCGCCGCCGTCGCGGCCGGTCGCGGCACCATCCTCCCCTCCGGCTGGCTCCTGGCCGCACCGCAAGCCGCCGCCGTCGCGACCGGCACGATGCCCCAGGGCATCGCGATCTCGCCCGACGAGAAGCGCCTGGCCGTGGTCGAGTCCGGCACCGGGCCGGCCGCGTTGCGCATCCTCGACGTCCCCTCGCTCAAACTCGAACGGCTGATCAAGCTCAAGGGCGCCTTCGGGACGCCGATCTGGCAAGACAACGGCTCGGTTCTGGTCGCCGGCGCGAACGCCGATGCGGTGCTGGCGGTCAACGTCGACGACGGCACGATCGCGCATACGTATGCCGTCGGCAAGAATAGCTGGCCCGCCGCGATCGCGGCCGGACCGCCCCACGCGAACAGCATCGCCGTCGCGAACGACGGGACCGCTTCCGTGACGATCGTCGACAGATCGACCGGTGCGACCAAGTCCTACGCCGTAGGAGGGCATCCATCGGCGGTCGTCTTCTCGTTCGACGGCGGAACGCTCTACGTGGCGTGCCGCGGCGACTCGACCGTCCGCGTGATCGACCTCGGCAAAGGAACCGTGACGCGCGTCGGCGTCGGAAGGCATCCGTCGGCGCTAGCGCTCTCCGCCAACGGCGAGACGCTCTACGTCGCCAACGGCGACGACGACACGATCTCCAAGATCAACACCTCGACGCTCGGAGCGGCCGGGGTGATCGGGCTGCATCCCGCTACCGGCGCGAAGGCCCAGGCGTTCGGCGCGCTGCCGAACTCGCTCTTGGTGCGCGGCGGGAAGCTCTACGTCACGCTGGGCGGCGCGGAAACCGTCGCGACGATCGGTGAGGGTCGCATCGTCGCGACCGCCCCGACCGGCTGGTTCCCCACCGGGGCCGCGGTCGCCAGCGACGGCACGATCTACGTGAGCGACGGAAAGGGCGAGGGCTCGCCGGCGAATCCGCTGTACGATCCGCTGCACCGTCAGCACACCGATCAGTACGTCGCGATGGTGACGATCGGCTCGGTGCGCGCGATCTCGCACAGCACCACGACCGGCGTCGTCTCGCTCGCGGACATGCTCCCGTCGCTGCCGTCGAGCCCGACGACGATCCTCAACGCTCACGGACCGATCAAACACGTCATCTACGTGATCAAGGAGAACCGCTCGTACGACCCGATGCTCGGCGACATCCCGCACGCGAACGGTGACTCGTCGCTGGTCTGGTTCGGGCGCGACGTGACGCCCAACCAGCACGCGCTGGCCGACCGCTTCGGCGTCTTCGACAATGCCTACGCCAACGCGCAGATCAGCGCGGACGGGCACAACTGGACGGATGCCGCCATCGCCAACGATTATGTCGAGCGCTTCTGGCCTCCGGAGTACGGCGGCCGGCGCGACCTCTACGACTATCAGAACGGCGCCGGCCCCAACGTCCCGCACAACGGCTTCATCTGGGATGCGGCCAAACGCGCCGGCATCACCTATCGCGACTACGGCGAGGATATCAACGAGCCGGACAAGGGCAAACTGCCGGGATGGACCGACCATCCGAGCCTGCAGGGCCACTACGATCCGAACTACGTCGGCTGGGATCTCGACTACTCCGACTTCGATCGCGAAACCGAGTGGGCGAAAGAGTTCAAGGCGTTCGCCGCCAACGGCGAGCTGCCGGCCCTCGAGATCGTCTATCTTCCCAACGACCACACGTCGGGCACGCGCGCCGGCTCGCCGACGCCGCAGGCCTACGTCGCGACCAACGACGTCGCCGTCGGCCGGATCGTCGACGCCGTCTCGCATTCCAAGTACTGGAAGTCGACCGCGATCTTCATCCTCGAAGACGACGCCCAGAACGGCCCCGATCACGTGAGCGCCCAGCGTTCGACGTTCTATATCGCGAGTCCGTACGCGCGCGGCGGGCTGCAGCACGCGCACTACTCGACCGCCTCGTTCGTGCGGACCATCGGCCTGCTGCTCGGGCTGCAGCCGCTCTCGCTCTACGACGCGACCGCGCTTCCGCTCTACGATGCCTTCGGCACGACCGCGGACCTGCGGCCGTTCGCGGTGCTCGCTCCGACGACCGACCTCAAAGGTCTCAACACGAAGGTCGCCTACGGCGCGGCTGCGAGCGCGCGGATGGATTGGCGCGATCCCGACGCGATCGATCCGAACGTCCTCAACGACATCCTGGCGCACGCGGTCGGCAAGCGATGAACGGTTGGCTCCTCGGGGGGACGACCTTCCTCGCTTCGGCGGTCGAGATGGTCGAAGCCGCGACCATCGTGCTCGCGGTCGGCATCACTCAAGGCTGGCGCACCGCGCTTACCGGCGCGGCCTGGGCCTTCGCCGCGCTCGCGGTCATCATCGTCGCGTTCGGCCCGGTTCTCGCGCGGCAAGGAGCGATCACCTGGCTCGAGCTCATCGTCGGGCCGTTCATGATCCTGTTCGGCATCACGTGGCTGCGTAAGGCGATCTGGCGCGCGGCCGGCCGCAAGGCGATGCACGACGAGCAGGCGATCTTCGACAAGGAGGTCGCGATGCTTCGGGCCGCCCGCGACAAGCGCGTCGGCTTCGCGACGTCGTTCCAGGGCGTCTTCGTCGAGGGCTTGGAAGTCGCGGTCATCGTGGTCACCTTCGCGGCGACGCGACCGGCGCTGCTCGGCTGGTCGATCTGGGGAGCCGTCGCCGCCGCGCTCATCGTGATCGCCGCGGCGATCGCCTTACGTGCGCCCTTCGCCCGCGTCCCGGAGAACGCGATCAAGGCGGTCGTCGGCGTCATGCTGCTCTCGCTCGGAACGCTCTGGACCGGCGAGGGTCTGGGCCTGCAGTGGTGGGCCGGCGACGCGACCCTGTTCTGGTTCGTCGCGATCTATGCGGCCAGTGCGACCCTCCTCACGTTCGTCGAACGCAAACCGGTGGCGGCATGAAGGTCGTCCACGAGATCTACGACTTCGTCGCCGGCGGATCGATCGCCGCGCCGGTCGGGCTCGCGATCGCGATCCTCACGGCGGTCTTCGCGCCGCATCTCGACCCGACGGTCCGCGCGGCGACGTTCGTCGCGATCGTCGTCCTCACGCTGGCCGCGGCGACGCGCGAAAAGATCGCATGAGCGAGACCATCGATATCACCGCCCGCATCGCTGGGGCCGAGAAGGTCGTGAGCGTCTGCCCGTACTGCGCGGTCGGCTGTTCGACGCTCGCCTACGTCGACGATGCCGGCACGCTGCTCGACGTCGAAGGCAACCCGGAGAGCCCGATCTCGGGCGGCCATCTTTGCCCGAAGGGCTCGGCGATCTTCGGCCTGACCGTCAACACCGCGCGCTGGACGACCGGCAAGTACCGCGCGCCCTACTCCGACCGCTGGGAAGACCGGCCGGTGCCCTGGCTGATGGAACGGATCGCGCGGCGCGTCAAGGCGACGCGCGACGCGACCTTCGTCCGCGAGGTCGACGGCAAGCGCGTCAATCACACGCTCGGGATCGCCTCGCTCGGCGGCGCGACCTTCGGGGTGGAAGAGAACTACCTGCTCGGCAAGCTGATGCACTCGCTCGGAGTGGTCAGTATCGAGAACCAAGCCCGAATATGACATAGCTCGACGGTGCCCGGTCTGGGCACCTCGTTCGGACGCGGCGGCGCGACCTCGTACGTCCAAGACTTGCAGCATGCGGATTGCATCCTGATCGAGGGGTCGAACTTCGCCGAAGCGCATCCGGTGGCGTTCCGCTTCGTGATGAAGGCCAAGGAGCGCGGCGCGACCATCGTGCACGTCGATCCGCGCTTCACCCGCACCTCCGCGCTGGCCGACGTCTACGTCGCGCTGCGGAGCGGCTCCGACATCGCCTTCCTGGGCGGCATCGTGAACTGGGTGCTGCAGAACGAGCGCTACGTCCGCGAGTACGTCGTCGCCTACACGAACGCGTCGTATCTGGTGCGCGAGGACTTCCGCGACACGGAAGACCTGGCCGGCCTGTTCTCCGGGTTCGACGAGAGCGCCAAGGCGTACGACCGCGAGACGTGGGACTTCGAACGCGCCGGCGACGGCGGCATCGCCCGGGACGAGACGCTCGCGCACCCGCGCTGCGTCATCAACGTGCTGCGCAAGCATTTCTCGCGCTATACGCCCGAGATGGTCGAACGCGTCTGCGGCGTCTCGCCGGCGCAGTTCGCCCAGGTCTGCGAGACGCTCGCGCGCAACAGCGGGCGCGACCGCACCACCGCCTTCGCCTATGCGGTCGGTTGGACGCAGCACACCGTCGGCGTGCAGTACATCCGGACCGCGGCGATCCTCCAACTGCTGCTCGGCAACATCGGCCGCCCCGGCGGCGGCATCATGGCGCTGCGCGGCCACGCCAACATCCAAGGCGCGACCGACATCGCGACGCTCTACGACCTGCTGCCCGGGTACCTGGCGATGCCGTCGACCGCCAAGGACGAACAAACGCTCGCGGCCTACTTGCGGACCAACGCCCGGTCGGGCTGGTGGGAACACTTCCCCGCCTACATCGTCTCGTTGCTCAAGGCGTTCTACGGCGAGGCCGCCACGCCCGAGAACGACTATTGCTTCGACTATCTGCCGCAGTGCACGGGCGACCATTCGACCCTGCCGACCCAGATCGCGATGAAGGATGGCGTGGTCAAGGGCTACTTCGTGATCGGACAAAACCCGGCGGCCTCGGGACAGAACGGCGCGATGATCAACGCCGGCTTCGAGCGGCTCGAATGGATGGTCAACGTCGATTCGTACGAGACCGAGACGGCGTCGTTCTGGAAGCGCGAGGGCGCCGATCCGTCGACGATCGCGACGGAATGCTTCTTCATCCCGGCCGCCACCATTCTCGAGAAGAGCGGCACGATGGTCAACACCAACCGGCTGCTCCAATGGCACGACCAGGCGATCGAACCGCTCGGCGACAGCGTCACCGACGCCTGGTTCATCCACACGCTCGGCAAGCGGCTCAAAGAACTCTGTGCCGGATCGATCGACCCCAAGGATCGGCCGCTGCTCGACATGACCTGGGACTACGGAAGCGCGGACGAGCCGTCGACGCTGCGCGTCTTGCAAGAGATCAACGGCTACGACACGCGCACCGGCGAGCAGCTCCGGTCGTTCGTCGATCTGCGCGACGACGGGAGCACCGCGGCCGGCGGCTGGATCTATACCGGCGTCTGCCCCGATGCGCAGACCAACAACGCCCGCGCCCGCGTCGGCGACGACGATGCGGCGCTCGGATGGGGCTGGGCCTGGCCGGCCAACCGCCGGATGCTCTACAATCGTGCGTCGGCCGCGCCCGACGGCGCGCCCTGGAGCGAACGCAAACGCTACGTCTGGTGGGACGAGGCCGCGGGCGCTTGGCGGGGCGACGACGTCGCCGACGTCGTGCCGGGAGCGCGGCCCGGGCATGACGACCAGGCCTTCCTCATGCAGACCGACGGACGCGGCGCGCTCTTCGTGCCGGAGGCCGGCCTGCTCGACGGGCCGTTCCCGACGCACTACGAGCCGTCGGCCTCGGTGGTGGAGAACGCGCTCTATCCGCAGCAGAGCAATCCGACCATGCGGACGTGGCGGCGCGCCGACAATCCCGAGCCGGCCGGCGTCGATCCGCAGTATCCGCACGTCCTGACGACGTACCGCATCACCGAGATGTCCGGCATCATGACGCGCTACGTCCCGTGGCTGGCAGAACTGCAGCCGGCGGCGTTCTGCGAGATCGACCCGCAGCTCGCGGTCGAGCAGGGCATCGCGAGCGGCGACATCGTCACCGTCTCGACGCCGCTCGGGGACCTGGAATGCAAGGCGCTCGTCAGCGGCCGGATGCGGCCCCTGCGGATCGGCGGTAAACGCGTCCATACGGTCGGCGTCCCGTACAACTACGGCGCGCTCGGCTTGGCTCGCGGCGACTCCGCCGGCCGCCTGATCCCGCTGGTGATGGATCCGAACGTCTCGATCCACGAATCCAAGTCGC
>JANWKW010000165.1 GCA_025451135.1 Vulcanimicrobiia bacterium
AAGGGCGAGATCCGCAGCTTCGACGGCCGCGTGCGGCTGTGCCCGTACTACTTCGTCGCCGGCGACGACGCCAAGCTCGGCGGTATCCTCGCGACCATCGCGCCGGCCGACAAACGGTTGATCCACGGCATGAGCGATGCCGTGATGGCGCCGTCGTGGTCGAAGCCCGGGGGCGCCTGACCTAGGGCCGGCGGGTGATGACGAGCGGCTGTTCGGCCGACACCACGATCTCGTCCGGGACCATCGTCGCCGGGTCGTACCATTCGACCATCGGCACCGGACCGGTCACCGTCAGGCTGGCGTCGGCGCTCGGCACGTCCGCCGGCCGCACCGGTTTGGCGGCGGCATCGGTGAGCAGCGCGGTCGCCTGACCGTAGATCGGCTGGATCAACTGGAGCGGCGCGTTCGGCCAGGCGGCGACCTGCGACGGCAGCGCGATGAATCCGCTCATCAGGGCCCCGTCGACCAAGACGAATTGTTGACCCGGCGAGAGCGTGAACGACTGCGTACCGCCCAGACCGCTGACGGTCGCGGTCTTGCCCGCGAAGCTCGCCGACGAGTCGACGGCGTTGGCGCCCACCAGCAGATGCGCGCCGTACGCCGTGACGGTCGCGTCGTCGCGGCCGAGCGTGAGGGTCGCTTTGGCCGATCCCGCGACGCCCTGGAACGAGCCGGCGCTGTCCTCGGCGATCGAGACGCTCCCGTCGGGGTTGTGCGTCACCGTGATGGCGGTCTTGCCCGACGGGCTCCCGGCCAAGGTGGCGACGTAGTTGTAGGTTCCGGCGGCTATCGCGATCACGCGGTCGGTCCTTTCGCAATGCGACGCGCGAGCGCGTCGAGCAGACGATCGATCTCGTCGGCCGTATTGTACCCATGCGGCGCGACCCGTATGCCGTTCGGTCGCCAGGTCGTCACGATGCCTTCCTCGTGCTGGATCCCGCGACCGAGCGCGACCGGGTCGTGCCCGGGTACCGTAAACGTAACGATGCCCGACGAGGTCCCGTTCCCGCGCGGGCTCGCGACGGTCGCGCCGGTGCGCTCCAGACCCTCGCACAGTTGGTCGGTGAGCGCGAGGATGTGGGCGGCGATCGCCGCCGGACCGGCCCGTTCCATGACGCCGATCGATTCGTGCAGGGAGAGGGCGCCGATGAAATTGGGCGTGCCGCCTTCGAAACGCGAACCGGCGTCGACGTAGCCTTGGTCGTAGTTGAGGAAGTCCCACATGTCGGCGGCGGAACGCCAGCCGGGCGCGGCGAGGCGCAATCGACCGCGCAGCTCCGGGCGCATCCACAGGAACGCGACGCCTTGAAGCGCGAGCATCCACTTCGCCCCGCCGGCGTAGACCGCGTCGACTCCGCACGCGCCGACGTCGAGCGGAAAGCCCCCGAGCCCCTGCATCACGTCGGCCGCCAAGAGCGTGTCGTTGGCGTGCGCGACCTCGGCCAATCCCGCCAGATCGTGCATGTAACCGTCGTGGAATGCGACCCACGAGACCGCGACCAGGCGCGTCCTCGGCGTCAGCGCCGCGCGCAGCGCGTCGGGCGTCATGCGCGTCGTCGCCG
Source organism: Vulcanimicrobiia bacterium (assembly GCA_025451135.1). GTDB lineage: Bacteria > Vulcanimicrobiota > Vulcanimicrobiia > Vulcanimicrobiales > Vulcanimicrobiaceae > JALYSX01. The sequence goes on from JANWKW010000165.1 coordinate 1,563, forward strand.
TCTCGAACAGGCGCACGCCGACGCCGCGGTCGCGCAGCGCCAGCCACGGCACCGCATTCGAGGGGAACTCGTCGTCGCACAGCAGCATCTCGTCGCCGTCGCGCCAATCCAGACCGGCCGCGACCGCGTTGGCGCCGTCGCCGGTGTTGCGCAGGATCGCGACGTCGTCGCCGCCGGCGCCGATGAAGCGCCCGACCGACGCGCGGAACTCCGGCATCCGGTTCTCGTACGGGAAGACGCCCATCACGCCGCCCTCGGCCTGGGCCGCGACGAACGCGTCGAGCGCGCGCTTCGTGGTCTGCGGCAGCACCCCGACGGCCGCGTGGTTGAAATACGCGTAGCGGTCGACGACGGCGAACTCGGGGCGGGGAAGCGGCGTGGCCACGTTTCGGCGGCCCTTAGTTGGGGCCGATCATGTCCTTGGTATGCCACGCGATGTTGTTCGCCCGATCGCCGACGCGTTCGAGCGCGGCCAGGACGAACAGATAGCGGGTGCCGGCGCGGACCATCTCCGCGTCTTCCTGCATCTCTTGCTGCAGCAGCTTGATGCTGCGCTTGTAGAGCGCGTCGACCTCGTCGTCGCGTTCGATGGTGATGTCGGCCAGCGCGTTGTCGCGCTCGGTGTAGGCGCGCATCGCGTCGAGCAGCAGCGCGTGGGCGGCGCCGGCGATCCGGTCGACTTCGACCTTCTGCGGACGCAGCGGGACGTCGGCCAGCTTGATGGCGTTCTTGGCGATGTCGACGGCGTAATCGCCGACGCGCTCCAGATCGGTCGCGATCTCGAGCATCGCCGCGATCTCGCGCAGTTCGCCGGCGACCGGCTGCTGGCGCCAGATCAGCTCGATGCAGGCGGCCTCGATCTTGCGGCGCAGATCGTCGATGACGTCGTCGCCCGCCACGACGCGCGCGCCGGCGGAGGAGTCGCGGCGATCGAGCGCTTCGACCGAGACGCGGATGGCGTCGGCTGCGAGCGCGCCGAGGCGCACGACATCCAGTCGCGTCGCTTCGAGCGCCTCGTGATACGCGGTGCGCACAGCCTGATTTCCCCTTCCGGTCGGCGGTCCTAGAGTCTTGAGGTAGTATACCGATAAGGGGGGTTCCCTGCAACGTAACGAATGGACCTGCGTTTTTCGCCATTCCCAGGGAGAGGTTAGTCGTGGCAAATATTCGGACCGTCGGCGTCTGTGGAGCGGGCCTGATGGGCAACGGCATCGCGCAGACCTGCGCCGTCGCCGGCTTTGATGTGGTCGTGATGGAGGTCGCCGAGGCGCCGCTCGCGCGCGGCCTGGCCTCGATCGGCACGTCGCTCGACAAGTTGGTCGAGAAGGGCAAGCTCGCGCAGGCCGACCGCGATGCCGCCTTCGCGCGCATCCGGACGACCACCGACGTTAAGGACCTTAAAGACTGCGACCTGATCGTCGAGGCGATCGTCGAGAACGTCGCCGTCAAGCTTAAGCTCTTTAAGGAACTCGACGAGCTGTTGGCGCCGCACGCGATCATCTGCACGAACACCTCGAGCCTGTGCGTGATCGAGCTCGCCGCCGGGACGAAGCGGCCGGACAAGGTCGCCGGGCTCCACTTCTTCAACCCCGTCCCGATCATGAAACTGGTCGAGGTCGTCCGCACCATCGCGACCAGCCAGGAGACGGTCGACCGCCTCTTCGCCTTCGGCCAGAAGCTCGGCAAGGAACCGGTCCTCGCGCAAGACACCCCCGGCTTCATCGTCAACCGCCTGCTGATCCCCTATCTGCTCTACGCGATCCGCTGCTATGAGGGCGGCCTCGCGAGCAAAGAGGACATCGACAAGGGCATGAAGCTCGGCTGCGGCTACCCGATGGGCCCGCTCGAACTGCTCGACTACGTCGGCCTGGACACGACCTACTACATCGCCGAGATCATGTTCGACGAGTTCAAGGATCCGATGATGGCCGCGCCGCCGCTGCTCAAGCGCATGGTGCTGGCCGGCCATTACGGCCGCAAGAGCGGCAAGGGGTTCTACGACTATGCCTGAGTTCGAGACGATCCTGCTCGAGCGCGACGGCGTGGTGGCGACCGTCACGCTGAACCGCCCGCAGACCCTCAACGCGCTCAACGCGCAGCTGCTCGGAGAACTCTCGAGCGCGCTCTCGTCGCTCGATGCCGACGGGGAGATCCGCGCGGTCGTGATCACCGGCTCGGGGCAGAAGGCGTTCGCGGCGGGCGCCGACATCGGCGAACTCAACGCGCTCGGCGGCGCGGCTGCCGGCGCCGATAAGGCGCGCGTGGGCCAGGCCGTCACGCTGCAGATCGAGCGGATGCGCAAGCCCGTCATCATGGCGGTCAACGGCTTCGCGCTCGGCGGCGGCTGCGAACTGGCGATGGCCGGCGACATCATGATCGCCAGCGACAACGCCAAGTTCGGCCAGCCCGAGGTCAACCTCGGCCTGATCCCCGGCTACGGCGGCTCGCAGCGTACGACCCGCCTGGTCGGGCGCGGGATGGCGATGTATCTGTGCCTGACCGGCGAGATCGTCGACGCCGCCGAGGCCCTGCGCATCGGCCTCGTGCAGAAGGTCGTGCCGCAGGCCGATCTGCCGACCGAAGCCAAACGGATCGCGAACCTCATCGCCGGGAAGGCGCCGCTCGCGATCGCCGCCTGCAAGCGCGTCATCAACGACGGCGCGCACCTCTCGACGCCGGACGCGCTCGAACTCGAAGCGGCCGCTTTCGGCGACCTGGTCACGACCCACGACTTCAAAGAAGGCACCGGCGCGTTCCTCGAAAAGCGCAAACCGGAGTGGACCTCGACGTAGTCACGACCCGCGGCCCGATGCGTTCGTATGATATGGGTCTCGTTCGCGTCGCTCTCGTCGCTCTCGTATTGCTCCCGGCGTTCGCGGCACCGATCCGCGCCGACGACTACGGGCCGCGACGGGGCGTTCGCGAGGTCCGCGCCGCCGTGCCGGCGCTGGTGCATCGGACCATGCGGGAACTCTTCCTCGGCAGCCCCATCGTCGACGACGCGATCGTCGGCAGCGACAATGCGATCGTCGATTTCCACGGCGACCGCGGGCGCGGGATCGCGGCTCTCACCTACAAGAACGCGACCTGGTGGCTCGTCGGTTCGGTCTTCGAGCAGCAGCGCGCGGGTTGGTCGTGGTGGACCGGCGATTCGCCGGCAGCGCCCTGGAGCTGCAGGACCACGACGAAGACCGCTCCTACGGCAGCGTATCTTCGCGATGCCCTTGGCGCGGACGCGGCGACGGTCGCGCTGTGGACGGCGCACGGCAGGGATCCGCGGGACGTCGTTCTTCCCTTCTCTCCTATCCGGGGGAGCGACATGCCGCAAGCGTGCGCCACCGGCGCGATCTACATCGTGAACGGCCATACGTCCGTCGCGAACGACGCGGGCTATCGCGTTTCGTGGACGTCGCCCGAAGCCTTCGGCCTCGCGAACGTGCATGGACGGGCGCCCGACGATGCCGAGATGAGCGGACCCGGGGCTAACTCGATCTTCTACATCTATGCGAACGGCGGTCCGGTCGCGTTGTCGGCGCCGAAAAGCACGCTCTCGATCTGGTGTCCGTTCGTCCTCGATACCGGTGTGCATTACATCATCGAGTTCTCCGGCGCCGACGGTCGGCTCGGTCCGATCCGCGCGACCTTGAACGACAACACGCTCACCTTCGAGATCCCGGCGTTCACCGCTCCGGCCAAGGCCGATCTGCGCGGCGAGGTCGACTACCTGCCCTACCGGAAGCGTTAGCCGCTTAGGCGGGTATTTCGTCCGCGAAGCGATCCCACGTCTCTTTGAGCGCGCGCTTGTCGGCGTCGCTTGCGAACGTGGCGTCGAGGGTGGCGCGGTTGAGCGCCCACAGCTCGTCCCAGCCGAAGCCCTGCGAGGCGAGCGTCCGGTACTCGTTGGTCAGGTCGGTCTCGAACATCGCCGGATCGTCGGAGTTGACGGTCACGTAGACGCCCGCGTCCTTGAGCGCGCGGATCTGATGCGGCGCGCCCGGCGCGGTCACGCCGACGCGATAGTTGCTCTGCGGACAGATCTCGAGCGGGATCTGGGTCTGGCGCAAGCGCGCGAGCAGATCGGGATCGTCGAGGCTCATCACGCCGTGACCGATGCGTTCCGCGCCGAGCGCGTCGAGCGCGCCGATCATGCTGGCGGTGCCGACCGTCTCGCCGGCGTGGGCGACGACGTGCAGACCGGCCTGACGCGCGGCCCGATAGGTCTGCGCGAAGAGTTCCGGCGGGAAGCCGATCTCGGGACCGCCCAGACCGACGCCGATGAAGACGCCGCGCTTGCGGCCTTCGATCGCGAGGTCGAGGACCTTGGCCTGCGAGGCCGGGATCTCGCGCGAGATGTCGGCGATGAACCGGACCGCGACGCCGTGCGCGGCCTCGACTTCTTCGGCCGCTCCGCGGATCGCATCGAGGAAGGCCGAGCGATCGATATGCTCGGGTAGCAGTGAGCACGAGACGAACGTCTCGGTGTACTTGATGTTGAGCGCTGCCTGCTGCTCGCCGAACCGGCGGACCAGCAGCGCGTAGTCGTCGGCGGTGCGCAGGAACTTCGTGCAGCCGACGTAGACCTCGATGAAGTGGTTGAAATCGCGGAACTTGAAATATTCGTTCCACTGCGGCAAGTCGTCGGTCGCGAGCTCGATGCCGTTGCGCTTGGCGATCTCGAAGTAGGTCGCCGCCGCCGTCGCACCCTCGAGGTGGACGTGGATCTCGGCCTTCGGCATGCGCGAAAGACGCGCCGTCAATACATCGTCGTGGTCAGCCATATTCCCGCCAGTTTACCACGGCCGTCAACGGAGGTTCAGCCGCCGGCGGTCAGGGTCTTCCGGGCGTTCTCCATATTCGCGGCCAGCAGCGGATTGAAGCCGGCCCAGGTCGCCCGGATGCGTCCCTGCGGGTCGATCACGACCATCGTCGGCAGGCCCTCGATGGCGAAGTAGCCCTGCGAGACGTACTGCGGATCGAGCACGACGCCGCGCAGGTCGTGGGCCTTCGCGTAGGTCGCCGCCGCGATCCGCGGTTCGCCCACGTTGACCGGGACGACGTCCACCTCGGGATGCGCCTTGGCGTACCCCTCGGCCAGCGGCAGCGAGAGCCGGCACGGCTCGCACCACGACGCCCAGAAATCGAGGAAGACGACCCGGCCGCGATGCGCGGTCAGCGCGAACGTCCCGCCGTCGAGCTGCTTGTAGGTGACGTGCGGCGCCTCGAACGCCTTCGACGCCCGGTCGAACGCGCGCGGAGCCACGAACCACTTCCATGCGACGAACGCGATGACGGCGATCGCGAGGACGTCCAACAGACGTCCCCACGAGAGCCACGATCGCGTGCGCGGTTCGGGCGGATCAGTCGGCGACGAAGACCGCTGCAATGCCTTGACCGCCGCCGATGCAGGCGGACGCGACGCCGTAGCCGCTGCCCTTCTGCTGCAGGTCGTGCAGCGTCGTGAGCGCCAGACGCGCGCCCGACGCGCCGAGCGGATGACCGAGCGAGATCGCGCCGCCGTGCGGGTTGAGACGCATCCCGGTGCTCTTCATCGCGCGCATGCATGCGATCACTTGCGGCGCGAACGCCTCGTTGATCTCCATCACGCCCAAGTCGCTCTCGGCGATGCCGGCGCGTTGCAGCGCCTTCGGGATCGCGAAGGCGGGGCCGATGCCCATCACGTCCGGATCGACGCCGACCACGGCCGAGCCGACCAGTCGACCGATCCACGTCAGTCCGTCGGCGCGTGCCTGTTTGACGGTCGTCAAGACCAGCGCGGCCGCACCGTCGGTGATGCCGCTCGCGTTGCCCGGCGTGATCACGCCGCCCTTGCGGAAGCGTGCCGGCAGCTTGCCGAGCTTCTCGAGCGAGAGGCCGGCGCGCGGACCCTCGTCGGTGTCGACCATGACGGTCGTGCCTTTGGGACCGGGCACGTTCACGCCCACGATCTCGTCCGCGAAGTAGCCCGAGGCCTGCGCGGCCAGCGCGTTCGTCTGGCTCTCGAGGGCGAACGCATCGCATTCCTCGCGCGAGACGCCGTAGCGTTCGGCCAGATTCTCGGCCGTCACGGCCATCGGCAGGCCGTTGTACGAGTCGGTCAGCGCCTCCCAGAGCGTGTCCTCGAACTTCACGTCCTGGCCGAGTTTGAAGCCGTCGCGCGCGCCGCGGACGACGTGCGGCGCCTGGCTCATGTTCTCGGTGCCGCCGGCCAGGGCGTAGCGGGCCTGCCCGAGGGTCAGCGTCTGGGCGGCCGAGATGACCGCCTGGAGGCCGGAGCCGCACAGGCGGTTGAGGGTCAGGGCCGGCGTGCCGACCGGGATCCCGGTCCGCAGGCCGACGTGGCGGGCCAGGTAGATCGCGTCGGCGCTGGTCTGCATGACGTTCCCGAAGACGATCTCGTCGATCGCCTCCTTGGGGACGCCGCTGCGGGCCAGGGCCCCCTCGGCGGCGGCTACGGCCAGGTCGGTGGCCGTCAGCGCGGCCAGGGTTCCGCCGAAATTGCCGAACGGCGTGCGCGCGCCGGCAAGAACGACGACGTCGTTGTCGTGAATCGGGTTGCTCATGGATGGCCGACACTTCTGCGGCAGGCTCGCCAACCTTTCTCCTCTAATGGAGGGCCTGCAATGCCAGTAAACCGACAAGCCGCCATCACGCTCGACGCCCGCTCCCTCCAGCAGGCCACCAAGACCGAGCAGATCCTCGAAGCCTTCGACAAGCTGACCATGAACGCGATCCTCGAGATCAATGAGGAGAGCGACCCGCGGGCGCTGCGCAACGAGATGAATCAGCTCCGGGCCGGCCGGTTCTCCTGGGACGCCCGCAACCTGGGCGGCAACCGCTGGACCGTCCGGCTCGAGCGCATCGACGAGAACGCCGACGGCGAGCTGTTCCTGCAGCACGTCGTGCCGTTCGGCTCGGCCAAGGCGTCGACCATCAAAGAGCTGGCCAGCCAGATGAGCGAGCGCCACTTCAAGGCCGGCGACACCATCTTCGACGAAGGCGAGATGTGGCCGTACATCGGCATCGTAAAGACCGGCAAGGCCATCCTCACCCTGCTCTCGCCCGACGGCAAGACGCACACCATCGGCGAACGCCTGACCCACGACACGCTCAACGAGAGCGGCTCGTTCGACGGCGGCGGCGCCACCACGCGCGCCGAAGCGCTCACGGACGTCACCATCGTCACCCTGCCGAGCGAAGCCTTCATGCACGCCTGCAAGAACGACGCCGAACTCGCGCTCGGATTCCTGATCGCGTCGTCGCAAGCGCGCCGCCGCTCGATCGACACGATCGCCGACCTCGCGTTCGCGCACGTGCTGCAACGCGTCGCCAAGTTCTTGCTCGGCTACGCGCGCACGTCGGTCGGCATGACCAAGGGCCTCCCGGGCGTCGAGACCCTCTCCCAGGCGCAGATCGCCGCCGCCGCCGGCACCGTCCGCGACATGGCGGCCCGGGCGCTGCTGCGCCTCAAGAACGCCAACGCCGTCGAACTCGATCGCGGCCGCGTGAAGGCGATCGACCGCTCGCGCCTCGAGGCCTTCGCCCACAACGTGCAGGCGCCGCCGGTCTGACCGTCACGCGTACGGCGTGAACTCGCCGATATACTTGTCGAGCAGCGGGATGCTCTGGAGGACCGTCCGGAACGACGCCTCCGGGTATCCCGACTCGAGCGTGAACTTGTACGAAGCGTAGACGTCGTTCTCGTCGTCCGCACCCCAGAAGAAGAACGTCTCGTAGTTCATCTTGAGCAACGTGCGCGCGAGCGTCGCCGCCTTCTTCGCCTTCACGATGTCGATGTAGCCGCCCTTATAGTGCGGGTAGACCATGATGTTGAGGGTGTTCTGATCCGTGACGCCCACGACGACCTCGAGCGCCTGCGCGTTCTTGAGGCCGGTCGTGAGCAGGCCTGCGTAGTTCCACTTGTTCTTCTCCGACTGGACGAACGTGATGCCCGCGTCGCTCTGCCCGTAGCTCGCGAGCGTCGCCCCGACCTTCGCGAGCGTCACGGCCCGATCGGACGCGTCGTCGGCACGGGTCGCGGCGGGGAAGAGCGCTACGGCGCATAGCGCGAGGAGGGCGATCGTTCTGCGCATCGAGACTCCGTTCTAGCAAGCGATAGACCGCCCGTATTCGCCGCCCCGGGCGGCCGTCATCTTACGGCGCGACGATCGCGCTCGACCGGTCCTCGAAGAGCACCCGCCCGCACGACAGCCCGGCCGCGCCGGCCGGGAGCGCGAGCAGCAGACCGCTGCCGGTCGCGCGGGCCCGCGCACACGCCTCGCCCGGCTCCGCGTCGTAGGCGTCGACCCCGGGGCGCAGCAGGGTCGCCGCGCCGGCCGGTAACCGGACCACGACGACGCGACCGAACGTCGTCGCCGCGAACGCGTCGAATGCGCCGGCCGGGACGCCGGCAGCGCCGTAGCGATCCGCCAGATACGCGGCCGGACGCGCGCCCGCGAGCCCGCCCGCCCAGGCCGTCGCGAGGCAGAACGCCGCCGCCCCGATCGCGAACCGCGGCGTGCCGCGGCGCGCGAGCGCGAGCGCGGTGCCGACCAGCGCGGCGACGATGACGGCGATCCGCACGTCGTGGGACGCGGCGTCGCTCCAATAGACGCTCCAGACGCCGGCGATCCCGACGACGCTCGCCACGATGGCCGCCGGGATCAGCGCGACGACGAGGCGGCCGCGCAGCATGCACAGCGCGGACGCGCCGAGCGCGACGAACGGCAGCGCGTAGCGCAGCGATTGCCCGTTCGCCAATTGCGGCACGTCGTTCGTATAGCCGAACGGGACGATCAGGAAGAGCGCGAGCGACGCGAACGCCGCCCAGCGCAGCCAACCCTCGCGGGCGAAGGCGATCGACGCGGTCGCGACCAGCATCAGCGCCGCCCAGACCGGCCCTGCCGTCCATGCCGCGGCGACGAGCACGCCGACGCAACCGGGAAGATGCGCCGCGATCGACGTGCCCGCACTGCCCGGGTACCATGTGCTCGCGGGAGGGACGATCGCGCCTGCCAGGAGCGCGAGATCGCGCAGTGCCCAGATCCCGAGCGGCGCGAACGCGAGCAGCCGCAGCGCCGGGGCCGCAGCGCGCGCGCGCGGGATCGACGCGGCGATCGCCGCGAGCACCCATCCGTACGGCTTCAGCAACGCGACCACGGCGAGTGCCGCCGGCCGCGACGCCGCCAGCGCTTCGAGGAAGAATGCCGCCAGCCATAGATCGTTCTGGAGTGAGACGACTTGCGCGGACGCGACCGACGTGGCGAGGAGCGCGCAGGCGATCGACGTCCCGAGCAGCGCCGGGTTGCCGTTGGCGACGGCGATCGCGCGCAAGCGCAGGCCGAGCACGAGGGCCGGCAGCAGACCGGAGAGACCGGCCACGGCCGGACCGCCGACCGCGAACAAGGCGCTCGCGAAGAGTTCCGACCCGCTGGGATACCACCAGTAGCGCGTTCCGGTCGTCCACACGCCATGGTGGACCACCCAGGACGCCGCGTTGGGCAGATGATAGCCGAGCGAATCGCCGTCCATCAGCGGCCGGACCGCCGCCGGCCACGCGATCGCGACGAGCGCGCACACCAGGACGGCCAGATCCCACGACGGGCCGGGGGCGGACGCGTCGCGGTCCGTCCAGCCGACGCGACGGATCCGCCAGGCCGCGACCGCGGACAACGCGATCCACAGCGCGGGCGCGTAGAGCACGTCGCACAGACCGAGCGCGAGCGGCAGCCCGATGCCGAGCGCGCCGGCGCTCGCGGCTCGCGCTACCGCGCTGCGGTCGTTCCCGCAGATCGCGGGAGCGCAAAACCAAAGGCCGGCGAGCCAAAGCCCGCCGGCGAGATCTTGGATCGATGCGGCCGAGAACGGCGGGAGATGCAGCAAGGATGCGTCATTCTCCGCGCCGCCCACACCCGGCCTGGTGGTGGAGGAGGTTAGTGGATGCGGTAGACGTCGGCCGTTTCGGACGGGTTGACGACGGCGCTATGCACCTTCGGTCCGCTGCAACGCTGGCCGTCGGCTCCGATCGCGATCCTCATGCGCAGCGTCTGTCCGGGGAAGACGTCGTCGATCGCGCACGACGAGGTGCGGTTGGCGATGTTGGCGGTCACCAGATAGCGGCCCGGCGCCACGTGGATGTTGGTGAAAAAGCCGTGGCGATCGGTGACGGCCGACTCGACGACCGGGGCGTTCGTGTCGAGCGGCAAGCGATAGATCGCCACCGCCGCATCGGCGATCGGCCGGCCGTTCGCGAGATCGACGACGTAGCCGGCGACGCCGCCGGTATCCGCCGCGATCGCGGGAAGCGTCATCGCGGCGAGCAAGCCGAGCGTCAAGAATGTTTTTCTCATGCAAGCCTTCTACCGCCGGTTCGCCGATGCGAAACGGCTCCAGCAGGGAAGCGGCCGCTTTAGGAAGCGAGCGCCCTCACGGCTTCGTCGAACGTGCCGACCGGGATGACGCGAACGTCGCGCTGATCCTTGATCTCCGCGTAATTCTCGAGCGGCACCAAGAAGACGGTCGCCCCCGCGCGGCGCGCGGCGACCAACTTCTGCATCGTCCCGGCGATCTCGCCGACCTTGCCGTCGCTGTCGAGCGTACCGGTTCCGGCGATCCGCTCGTTCGCGTGCGCGCCCGACGGGCGCAGCGTCCGATAGATCTCCAGGGCGAACATCAAGCCGCCCGAACCGCCCGAGACGTTGTGGATCGCGAACCGCACCGGAACGGGCGGCGGCGGGACCTTCTGCAGTTCGCCGATGTACACGCCCAGCTTGGTCTTCCCGTCCAAGGCGATCGTGGCGACCGTGCGCTCCGCGTGCCGCCCGCCCCGCAGGTAGGCGATCCGGACGACCGCGCCCGGCCGGACGCGCGTCAGCGCGTCGCGCAGTCCGGCGACAGTACGCACGGGCGCGCCGTCAACTCCGACGAGCACGTCGCCCGCGCGCAGACCGGCGTGCGAGGCGGGCGCGACGCCGCTGACGACGACCTGCGTCGTGACCGGACCGACCCGGAACCCGGCGGCGCGCTCGGCGACGTAGACCGAGATGTTCTGGCTGTCGTGCATCGCGTCGCGCATCAGCGACTCGAACCGCCCCGGCGTCACGCTCGCGGGGATGACGTCCGCGGTCCTGACCACGCGGACGCCCGGGAAGAACGCGTCGATCAGGGTGAACGGCGCGGCGTCGGGCAGCAGCGAGACGTCGGTCATGTAGAGATGAACGCCGGGAGAGGCATGCCCGGGGACCGAGACGATCGAGTCCAGATCGAGGGCCGTGCCGGGCAGCAGCAGCGAGTACGGCGTCGGCCAGAACGTGCCGACGGCCGCCACGATGGCGGCCGCCAAGTAGACGATGAGGCGCGTGCGGTCGAACCGGAGGCGCTTCACGTCGAGCGCACTAGGCTTCGACGGAGTGCATCGCGGTCGTCTCGTCCACGACCGTGGCCGTCTCGGCCGTCTGCAGGTCGAACGCGGCGCGTTTCGCCTTGGCCGCGGCGTCGGCCAGCGGCTGGGAGGCGGGCGCGGCCGGCGTCTTGGTGAGCGACTCGCGGCCCTTGCGGATCGACGCGACGGCGGCGCTCATGCGCGCTTCCATCTCGCCGAGCACCTGGACGGCGTAGTGGTCGGCGCCCTCGCGGATCTTGCGGGCGCGCTCTTCGGCTTCGCGCAGCACCACCTCGGCGGTCGTGCGGGCGCGCTGGACGATCTCGTTTTGATCGACCAGTTCGTCGTGTTTGGACGAGGCCTCGGTGACGATCGACTCCGCCTTCTCTTGGGCGGCGCGAATCATGCGGTCGTGACCGTCGGCGATGATCTTCGCGCGACCGACCTCCTCGGGGAGCGACGAGCGGATCTTCTCGATCATCTCGACCAGACGCTCTTCCGAGAGGATGCGATAGCCGGCGGGGAGCCACGTACCTTCGTGGACGTAGCCTTCGAGTTTGTCCAGGACGCGATAGACCGACATTGGCAACCTCCGTTACGATGCGTTGAGGCTGGAACGGCGCGCGGCCATCACGCGCAGGACCGGCTCGGGGACGAGAGCGGCGACCTCGCCGCCCAGGAAGAAGACTTCTTTCACCATGCTCGAGCTGACGAACGAATACTTCTGATCCGACATCAGGAACATCGTGTCGACGCTCGAGAGCGCCCGGTTCATCAGGGCGGTGGACATCTCGCTCTCGAAGTCCGAGACGACCCGCAATCCCTTGACGATCACGTCGGCCTTCTGGGCCTTGACGTAGTCGGCGAGCAGCCCGCGGAAGTTCTCGACCCGGACGTTCGGCAGGTGGGCGACGCACTCCGAGAGCATCTGCTCGCGCGCCTGCAGGTCGAACATGGGATCGCGTTTCTGCGGATTGACCACGACGGCGACGATGAGTTCGCCGAAACAGCGCGCTGCGCGTTCGATGACGTCGAGATGCCCGTTGGTCGGCGGGTCGAAGGATCCCGGGTAGACGGCGCGCGTCGAGGCGGGGCCGTCAGCCATCTTCCCTACGTGGGCGTGAAGAACGCGAGAGCGACATCGCCATAGACTTCTTCGCGAACGCCGCGATACCCCGGCACGTCCGGAAGAATCGTGCGCGCCGCGTGCTCGTAGATCACCAGCGCATCGGGCGCCAACAGGCCGCGTTCCAAGAGCAGCCGGAACATGGTATGCGGCAGTTCGTCGGCATACGGCGGGTCGGCGTAGACGATATCGAACGGCCCCTCGATCCGGTAGAGCGCCCGGTCGACCGGAGCGGCCACGACCGTCACGGTCTTCTTGACGCCCAGCTCCTCGACGGCCTCGGCGATGGCGTGAGCCGTTTCGCGATGGGCTTCGACGCAGACCACCCGGGCAGCGCCCCGCGAGGCCGCCTCGAAGCCGATCGCCCCCGTCCCCGCGTAGAGGTCGAGGAACGCGGACCCTTCGATCCGCGGAGCGAGGATCGAGAAGAGCGATTCTTTGACGCGGCCGGGGGTCGGCCGGACGGCCATCCCCTTGGGCGACTTCAATTTGCGGCTGTTGAGCTGACCGCCGGTGATCTTGGGCATGGGATTTCCTTAGTTGGCTACGATTGCAGGCAAGTCCCCGAGCGCGCCGATCCGCCGGGTCGGCGGGGGGCAGCCGGGCGGATAGCTCCGGCCTTCGGCATCCAGCCAGACGGCCTGCATGCCGGCGGCCAGCGCACCCGCGATATCGATAGCGGGATCGTCGCCGACGTACCAGATCGCCCCGGCCGGCAGCCCCAGCGTCTCCGCCAGGGCCGCGAACGCGCGCGGATCGGGCTTCTGCGCGCCGATCCCGGCGCTCGTGAGGACCGGGCCGTCGAATCCGACCCGCCGCGCCTTGGCGGTCTGGAGCGGATCCCAGCCATTGGTGAGCATCGCGAGCTGCACGCCGGCGGCGGCCAGCGCCTGCAGCGTCCGGCGGGCGC
>JANWKW010000166.1 GCA_025451135.1 Vulcanimicrobiia bacterium
TCCCGGCATCGCCGGCGGGGTGCTGCTGCTGGCCGCGGTCGGCCTCGCGTTCGGCGTGCAGTTCTTCGCGGTCGCGGCCGAGACGATGGCGACCGCGATCGTGCTGACGGTCATCCTGTTCTCGCGGGTCGTGCGCGCCGTCCCGGAGAACGCCTGGATGCGCCGCCTGACCTTGCTCGCCGAACAGGGACCCGACTACGTCACCTCGGCCGACTTCACGTACCTGCGCGGCCGCACCGGCACGGCGGCGTCGCTGCTTCGTCCGGCCGGCGTCGCCTCGATCGACGGGCGCCGCGTCGACGTCCTCACCTCGGGCGAGTTCATCGCCGCCGGCACGCCGGTCCGCGTGACGCGCGTCGAGGGCGCGCGCATCTTCGTCGAACCCGTTACGCTACCCAGCTACAAGGAGTGATTCGTGGCCGCTTTCGGTATCGGGATGATCGTCATATTCTTCGTCGCGATCGTCCTGTTCTTCATGTTCCTGTACTACTTCCCGATCGGGTTGTGGATCAGGACGATCGCGGCCGGCGTGCCGCTCGGTATCATCTCGCTGGTGCGCATGCGCCTGATCGGCATCCCGCCGAGCGTGATCGTCTCCAACTACGTCCGCGCCCGCAAGGCCGGCCTAGCGCTGACGGTCGACCAGATGCAGTCGCACTACCTGGCCGGCGGTAACGTCGACAAGGTGACGCTCGCGATGATCGCCGCCCAGCGCGCCCAGATCCCGCTCGAATGGCAGCGCGCGGCCGCCATCGACCTGGCCGGGCGCGACGTGCTCGAAGCGCTCCAGACCTCGGTCAATCCGAAGGTCATCGAGACGCCGATCTTCCAGGGCGTCGCGCAGAACGGCATCCAGCTCAACGTCAAGGCGCGTATCACGGTGCGCAGCAACCTCGACCGCTACGTCGGCGGCGCGGGCGAGCCGACCATCGTGGCGCGCGTCGGCGAAGGCGTCGTCTCGGCCGTCGGCGCGGCCATCGACCACAAGGAAGTGCTCGAGTATCCGGACCGCATCTCCAAGGCCGTGCTCGCCAAGGGTCTCGACGCCGGGACCGCGTTCGAGATCGTCTCGATCGATATCGCCGACGTCGACGTCGGCAAGAACATCGGCGCGGAATTGCAGACCAGTCAGGCCGAAGCCGATCGCCGGATCGCGCAAGCCAAAGCGGCCGAACGTCAGTACGCCGCGATGGCGTCCGAACAAGAGCAGAAGGCCGAGACCCAAGCGATGCGCGCGAAGGTCGTGGAAGCCGAAGCGACCGTCCCGATGGCGATCGCCGAGGCCTTCCGGGCCGGCAACCTCGGCGTGATGGACTATTACAAGATCAAGAACATCCAGGCCGACACCGAGATGCGCGGCGCCATCGGCGGTTCGGCCGAGGGGGAGAACCCCGACACGGGCAATCCGCCGCCGATGCCGAGCAAGTAGGCCGTGCACGCCAACTCGATCGTCCCGTGGATCTGGGTGATCGTGGTCGCGATCGGCATCGTCAACAGCATTCGCAAGAAGGCTGCGGGCGGTGCCGGCTCCGCGCAGGCGGTCGCGGACCGGTCCGCGGCGGCGGCCGAGGCGGAGCTGCGCAAGCAGGCCTACTTCGAGGCGATCGCCCAGCAGCGCCGGGCGGCCGCGACGGCGGCGGTCGCGCCGCGGGCGCCGCTGCCGCCCCCGATCGCGCCCCAGCAGACGACCGGAGCGATCGCCCGGGCGGCCTCCGCCGCCATCCCGGCCGCGGTCGCCCGGCCGGCTCCGCCGCCGCGGGTCGAGGCGCCGGTCGCGCCGTCGGCCCCCACCGGGCCGGACCCGATCCTACCGCATCCATCCCTGGTCCGGCGTCGAACCGGGGTCTTTGCGGGTATGTTCGAACACCGTAAGGGCATACTTCGCGCCATCGTGGCCGCGGAGGTGCTCGGGAAACCGAAAGCTTTAGCGGAGCATCCATTCTGGAGTCCACCACCCACCGAACGCTCGACCTCGCACAGCTGACCGACCGCGTTCGGCTGTTCGGCCCGTTCGATGCCAATCTGACCGCCATCGAGAACATCTGCGGCGTCTCCATGCAGGCCGAGGACGACAAGTTGGTCGTCGCCGGCGGCGAAGAGGCGGTCGTGCGCGCCGTCCGCGTCGTCAAGGGCATGCTCGATGCGGCCGTTCGCGGCGCGCAGCTCACCCCGCACGACGTGACGCTCGCCATCGCCGACGCGCGCGCCGAGCCGGTGCCGCGCGATCTGCCCGACACGCTGATCCGCACCAATCGCGGCAAGGAAGTGCGCCCCCGCACGGCCGGCCAGCGCACGTTCGTCGACGCGATCGCCGCCAACGACCTGACCTTCGGGATCGGACCGGCGGGGACGGGCAAGACGTTCCTGGCGGTCGTGATGGCCGTGCGCGCGCTCAAGGAGCGGCGGGTCAGCCGCATCGTGCTCTCGCGTCCGGCCGTCGAGGCCGGCGAAAAACTCGGCTTCCTTCCGGGCGACGTCAAGGAGAAGGTCGATCCGTATCTGCGTCCGCTCTACGACGCGCTCGCCGAGCTGATCGACGACGCCGTGGTCGCGAAGTACCTGGAACGCGGGACGATCGAGATCGCGCCGCTCGCGTTCATGCGCGGGCGCACCCTCTCGGATGCCTTCGTGATCCTGGACGAAGCCCAGAACGCGACCCACGAACAGCTCAAGATGTTCCTCACCCGCTTGGGCGAAGGCTCGACGATGGTCGTGACCGGCGACGTCACCCAGATCGATCTGCCGCGCGGCGCCCACAGCGGTCTGCCCGATTCGCCCCGCCGTTTCAAGGAGATCGAGGGGATCGGCATCGTCGAGCTGACCGAGAACGACGTGGTGCGCCATCCGCTGGTCGGACGCATCGTGCGGGCGTACGCCGCCGACTCGTGATCTATTACCGTAACGACGTGCGCAAGAGCGGGGCCGACGGACGCGCGCTGCGCGCGACCGCGCAGCGTCTGCTGGCGGCGGCCGGCGAGGCCGGCTCGTCGCTCTCGCTCACGCTCGTCGGCGACGAGGCGATGCGCGAGCTCAACCGCGACCACCGCGGTAAGGATGCGCCGACCGACGTGTTGAGTTTCCCCCTCGACGGTCCCTCGACTACGCTTCGCTACGCTCGGGATGACGATGCCAGCGTGGAGCATATGATAGGGGACGTCGTCATCTCGGTCGAGACCGCACGCAGACAGGCCGCCGACTACGATGCGCCGCTGCAGCGCGAACTCGAGCGCCTGCTGATCCACGGCATCCTGCACGTGCTCGGTCACGATCACATGGAGCCGGCCGAACGCGCGACGATGGAGGCCGAGGAACGCCGCCTGGCGAGCGCCATCGGCATGCCCTGGCCGTATCTGTAGATGAAGCTGTTCCGTTCGTTCAACCACGCCTTCGAAGGCATCATGTACGCCGCCCGGACGCAGGCCAACATGCGCATCCACCTGTTCGTGGCCGCGCTGGTGCTGACGGCGACGCTGCTGCTGCGACTCGACCGGTTCTACGTGATCGCGCTGATCGTGCTGATCGCGATGGTGCTCGCGCTCGAGCTGGTCAATACCGCGATCGAGGCGATCGTCGATCTCCTTACGGTCGCGCACCATCCGCTCGCGAAGACCGCCAAGGATGCGGCGGCGGGCGCCGTCCTGATCGCCTCGGCCGCCTCCGTCGCGGTCGGCTATCTGATCTTCTACCAGGGCATAACCAGCGGCGGCGCGACCGTCTTCGCGGCGGTCCAGGCGGTCCCGGCCAACGTGGCGCTGATCGTGCTCGTGGTGGCCGGCATCCTGGTGATCGTAGCCAAGGCCTGGACCGGCCGGGGCTCGCCGCTGCAGGGCGGCGCCGTGAGCGGTCACGCCGCCCTCGCGTTCGCCGCGGCCACCCTCCTAGCGATGCTCTATCAGCGGCCGCTGCCGGCGCTGCTCGGCTACTTGATCGCGGCGCTGGTCGCGCACTCCCGCGTCGAGGCCAAGATCCACTCAGCCTTCGAAGTGATCTGGGGCGCCGTTCTCGGGTCGGTCATCGCCCTGACATTGTATTTGCTCGTCCACCCTCACGTCGTGCTATAATGGCCCGGCTTTGTCGAACACGACCCCCCCTCGACCCCACGAGCCCCCTGGAAGCCGCGCGGACCAGGGGGCTGTGGTAACCGCATGACCCACGCTCAAGACCTCCAGGTCGTCGCCCTCGTGGTGCTGGTCCTGGCCGCGGCGTTCTTCGCCGCCTCCGAGGGCGCCCTGATCTCGGTCAACCGGCTGCGCGTGCGCGGCATGGTCGAGCGGGGCGTGAAGCGCTCCAAGCCGCTGCTCTCGATCCTGGACGACCGCAACCGCTTTCTGACGACGGTGCTGATCGGCAACACGATCGTGCTGCTGGGCGCGGACTCGCTCGCGACCTATCTGTTCATCCAGCTCGGGTTTCCGGACGCGGCGCTGATCTCGACCGGGGTGATGACGTTCGTCATCCTGCTCTTCGGCGAGATCATCCCCAAGACGGTCGCCGTCTCGGATACCGATCGCTGGGCGCTGCGTCTGGCGCCGACCATGAAGGCGGTCGCGTGGTTCCTCACCCCGCTGGTCGCGCTCTTCCAGTTCCTGCGCGACTTGTTGCTCAAGCCGCTCGGCGTCAAGAACTCGCACCACATCTTCGTGACCGAAGACGACATCCGCACCTTGGTCAATGTCGGCGCCGAACAGCGCGTCATCGAAGAACAAGAGCGCGAGATGATCCATTCGATCATCGAGTTCGGCGACACGATCGTCCGAGAGGTGATGACACCGCGGCCCGAGATCGTGGCCGTCTCGATCGACGAATCGCCCCGTCGGGCGCTCGACCTGGTGATCGCCGAGGGCTATTCGAAGCTGCCCGTCTATCAGGAATCCAAGGACGACGTGGTCGGCGTGGTCCACGACCGCGAACTGCTGATCGCGCTGGCCAACGGAGCGCTGGCGGCGGCCTCGCTGCGCTCGCTGATGCGCCACGTGTCGCACGTGCCGGAGACCAAGAAGATCGCGGAACTGCTGCGCGAGATGCAGCGCGACAAATTTTCGATGGCGATCGTGGTCGACGAGTACGGCGGCACCGCCGGCCTGGTCACCATGGAAGATCTGCTCGAGGAGATCGTCGGCGAGATCCGCGACGAGCACGACGAGGACGAGCAAGAACCGATCCGGATCGTGAACGAGAACGAAGCGGTCGTCGATGCCGGCGTCAACATCGAAGACGTCAA
>JANWKW010000167.1 GCA_025451135.1 Vulcanimicrobiia bacterium
CGGTCGTCGACGCCGGCGTCAACATCGAGGACGTCAACGCCAAGCTCGGCACGCGCCTCCCGACCGAGGAGTTCGAGACGATCGGTGGCTACACGGTCGGGCTGTTCGGCCGGCTTCCGGTCGAGGGCGAGGAGATCGACGCCGACACCCACACCCGCCTGCGGGTCGACCGCACGCGCGGCCGCCGGATCATGGCCGTGCACGTCTACTCGTCGAACGGCCGCGTCAAGCACCCGTCCGGGGACGACGTGGAGATCGAAGCGATCGAGGATACCGAAGATGTCTGACGCCGACGCCCTGCTCGACGCCGCGCGCGCCGTGCGCCGCAACGCGTACGCGCCCTACTCGAACTTCGCGGTCGGCGCGGCCGTGCGGGCCGAGGACGGCACGATCGTGCCCGGTTGCAACGTCGAGAATGCCAGCTACGGCCTGGGCATCTGCGCGGAGCGCAACGCGCTGACGACCGCCGTCGCGATGGGGCTGCGCCGCTTCACCGCGATCGCGATCGCCGGTCCCGACGGGATCGCGACCGCTCCGTGCGGCGCCTGCCGCCAGTTCATCGCGGAGTTCGATCCGGCCATGCCGGTGACGTACACCGGTCCGGGCGGACCGGTGCAGACCACCCTCGCGCATCTGCTGCCCGAGTCGTTCGGCCCGCACGCGCTGGGGAAATAGGCGCACGCCGTGAGTCAGCCCCGCGCGTACAAAGCGCGCGGCATCGTGCTCCGGGCGCGCAATCTGGGCGAGGCCGACAAGATCGTCACGTTCTTCACCGACGAGAGCGGAAAGCTCGATGCGGTCGCCAAGGGCGTCCGGCGCGCCAAGAGCCACCTGGCCGGCCGGCTCGAGCTCGCCTCGGAGAGCGCGCTGACGCTGCACCGCGGCCGCAACCTCGACATCGTCGTCGGGGCGGATCTGGTCAGTTCGCGCTGGATCGTCGAGCCGGCCGCGTTCGCGGCTGCGAGCGTCGTCCTGGAGACCATCGACGCGCTCAGCGAGCCCGACCTGGCGATGCCGGAGGTGTACGAGCTGCTCTCCAATGCGCTGGCCGCCCTCGCGCGCAGCGAAGACCCGACCGCCTTGCTCCCGCGCTTTCAGCTGCGCCTGCTCGACGCGCTCGGGATCGCGCCGCCGGCGGACCGGTGCGTACGCTGCGGCGTTCCGTTCGGCACCAAGGGCGCATGGCTGGACGAAGACCACGGCTCGTTCGCCGGTATGGAATGCCGCGAGACCTGGCGCGACATGCTCGAGCTGGATCGCGACGACGTCGAGAACCTGGCCGCCCTCGGCGCTCCGCGCGGCGAGGGAGCGGCGATGCGCGCTCGGCCTCGGGTGGCGCTCGCGATCGACCGGCTGATCTCATACCACATCGGGCGGCGGCTGCGAGCGGGAGCGCACGCCGCCGAGTTCGTAAGGGCCAAGACGTGAGCGTGATGGCATTGGACGTAGGCAGCAAACGCATCGGTATCGCGATCGCCGATCCGAGCGGCACCTTCGCGCTGCCGGTCGGCACGATCGAGCGGACGAATCTCCGGACCGATTTCGCCCGTATCGTGGAATATGCGGAGTCCTACGGCGCGCGGGAGATGGTGGTGGGCGATCCGGTCTCGCTCTCGGGCGAGCGCGGGATCGCCGCCGAGAAGATGGACGCGTTCGTGACGGCGTTGCGAGGCGTCTTCGGGGGTACGATCCATAGAGTGGACGAGCGCATGACGACCGCACAAGCGACCAAGACGCTGATCGCCGCCGACGTGTCGCGCGCCAAGCGCAAGACGGTCGTCGACAAGATGGCGGCCGCCTTGATCCTGGAGAGCTTCCTGGCGAAGCGCCGACGCGAAGGCGAGGACCGCTGATGCGCGCGATCGCGGCACGCATCGCCGGCGCGCTGGCGGCCGCGGTGGTCGTCGCCGCGCTGTGGTTCTATCAAACCGCCCTGCACGGTACCGGCTACCCGGCGGCGACCACGCACGTCGTCATCCCGGCCGGGTCGACGTTCTCCGAGGTCGCGGCGGATCTCGCCGACAAAGGCGTGATCGGCAACGCGCTCGCCTTCCGCCTGCTCGCTAAGCTGACGCATGCGGAGACCGACGTGCACGCCGGCGAGTTCCGGTTCGATCCGCACCTGACCGAGCGAGAGGTGCTGCGGCAGCTCGAGAGCGGCGGGGCGCAGATCGCCGTCTGGGTGACGATTCCCGAGGGGTTCACCGCGAAAGAGGTCGCCGCTCGGCTGGCCGACGCCCACGTCGGCGACGAGGCGTCCTTGGAGCGCGCGTTCATGAACGCGCACCTGACGATCGGCGGCACCCGCTCCAAGACGCTCGAAGGCTTCCTGTTCCCATCGACCTACCTCGTGCCGACGGATGCGTCGCCCCAGGCGGTCGCCAAGCAGATGACCGATCAGTTCGCGCTCGAACTGCCGCGCGACGCCGTCGCGAAGGCCAAGGCCCTGCATCTGACGGTGCCGCAGGTGGTGACGGTCGCGTCGCTGGTCGAGCGCGAGGCGAAGGTCGATTCGGAGCGCCCGCTGATGGCCGGCGTGTACTACAACCGCCTGCGCTTGGGGATGCCGCTCCAGGTCGACGCGGCCATCGAGTACGCCCTGCCCGAGCACAAGACCGAGCTGTCGTTCCACGACTTGGCGATCGACTCGCCGTACAACACCTACAAGTACCCGGGCCTCCCGCCCACCCCGATCGCCAATCCGGGCAAGGCATCCCTGGACGCCGCGTTCAATCCGCAGAAGTCCGACTATCTCTACTACGTCTACAAGGGCGACGGACACAGCGCGTTCGCCAAGACCTTGGCAGAGCACAACGCCAACGTCGCGAAGTATCTCAAATGACGCCAGCACCGGCACGAGAGGAACACCATGGGCTCGAATAACGGAGAGACCGGCCACGGCCACGATCACGAGCACGGCCCGCTCGAACTGCGCGAGGTGCTGATGATCGAGACGAAAGACGGCAAGGAGCTGCCGTTCGAAGTCGTCGGCACGCTCGAGGATCCCGACGACCACAAGACCTACGCCGTCCTGATGTACGAGGACGAGGAGAAGGACGAGCAAGAGTTCATCGTCACCGACGTCGAGGGCAACCTGCTCGACGACGAAGGCCTCGCACAGGAGATCCTCGACGAATTTCTGCTCTTCGCCGAAGAGGCCGGCGAAGGCGAGGGAAGCGCCAACCCATAAAGATCCTCTTCCTCTCGGCGAACGTCGGCGTCGGCCACGTCGCGGCGGCCAACGCCGTCGTCGCGGCCCTGCGGGTCGACGATCCCGGCGTGCAGACCTCGGTCGTCGACTCGTACGAGTACGCGGCGCTCGCGATGTCGCGCGTCGTCTCCGAGGGCTACCTGCAGATGGTCAAGACCATCCCGAAGATGTACGGCTACATGTACCGGCAGGCGGAGCGCGCGACCGAGGTCGGTCCGTTCCGCTTGTGGGCGCATCAGTTCACCGCCGGAAACCTCCGCCCGCTGATGCTCGAAGAGCGACCCGACGCGGTCGTCTGCACGCACGCGTTCCCATGCGGCGCGATGGTCGAATACAAGCGCGCCTATCCGGACGCGCCGCCGGTCGTGGGGGTCGTCACCGACTTCGCCGTGCATGCGTTCTGGATCCACCCGGAGGTCGATGCCTACGCGGTCGCGACCGACGCGATGCGCGACGTGATGATCGCTCGCGGCATCGCACCCGACCGGATCGCGGTCACGGGCATCCCGGTCGATCCGCGCTTCGGCGCGATCGCCGGCTCTCGCGAGGCCTTGCGCCGGCGGCTGGATCTGCCCGAGGATCGCAAGATCGTGCTGATGATGGGCGGGGGCCTCGGCATGGGGCCGATCGTCACCATGATGCAGGCGCTGGCCGGCTCGCGCGAGCCGGTCTGCGCGGTCGTCATCGCCGGCCGGAACGCCAAGCTGCGGACGCGCGTCTTGGCGGCCGCGCACGGGCTGGACTATCCGGTGCGGGTGCTGCCGTTCGTCGACAACGTCCACGAGTACATGCACGCCGCCGACGTACTCCTCACCAAGCCCGGCGGTCTGACGACCGCCGAGGCCCTGGTCGCGGGCGTGCCGATGGTGCTGTTCAAGCCGCTGCCGGGCCAGGAGGAGCGGAACGTCCGCTACCTGACCGAGAAGCGCGCCGCCGTCCGGGCCCGGACGCCGGCCGACCTGGAGCGCGCCGTTCGCGAGCTGATCGAACATCCGGCCCGGACGGAGAAGATGGCCGCCGCCGTTCGCGAAATCGCACGTCCGGATGCCGCCGCGGAGATCGCGGCGATCGTCCGGCGCCTGGCCGCCCGTAAGGAGATCGCCGTCTGATGCTACCGTCGAACCGTTCCTACGCTTTCTGGCTCGCGCTCCTGCGCATCTGCGTCGGCGGCGCCTGGCTGGTCCACGGCACGAGCAAGTTCTTGCATCCCGACGGCTTCATGCCGCCGAGCGGCGCGATCTCGAAAGTGGTCGCGAACGGCGTCGCCAACGGCAGCGGCCCGTACCACGACTTCTTGGCGAATGTGGTGAGCCCGAATATCGGGCTGTTCGCCGAAGCGATCCGGGTCGGCGAGGTGTTGGTCGGGTGTCTGCTCGTCCTCGGCTTCCTGACGCGGCTCGGCGGCCTGGGTGGTATGTTCCTGACGCTGAACTACATGCTCGCGCAAGGGGAGTTGGGGAGCACCGCCGTGCTCGGCTCGCTGGATGCCGCGACGTTCTTGCTGAGCGCCGTGAACGTCGTCTTGCCGACGGGACGCGCGATCGGGCTGGACTGGTTCTTCTCGCGCCCGCGGGCCGTGCCGGTGGCCGTGGCGGTCGCGCCGGCGGCGGGTCCGACGGTCACCGCCCCGGGCGGCGCGGTTCAAGCCGAGTTCGTCGACGAACGCCCGCTCGACGGGCCGAGCGCCCCAGCCGACTGACCAAAGTCGCATCCGCACCCATCCGGTAAGGCTCCGCTAGGGACGAAAGCGCGATGTGTGGTATAGTCGGTCGTCGCCCGTGGAGAGATGGCCGAGCGGCTGAAGGCGGCGGTTTGCTAAACCGTTATACGATGTAAAGTCGTATCGAGGGTTCGAATCCCTCTCTCTCCGAA